>JAIRYH010000084.1 GCA_031267855.1 Prevotellaceae bacterium | reverse complement strand
ATAATGTACCCGCTACTGCCGGCGTATCCTTTGGTATTAATCTGAAATTTTAAGGAAAACAAACATTAAACAAGTAAAATTATGAAACAGATAATAAAATTAGGAATTATATTGTTAATTACATTGATGCCGGTTTCCTGTATGGATCTCGACATTAATAAGGATCCTGATAATGCGACCAGCACCTCGGGAAGTGTGGCTACCCGGTTGCCGGCAATTCAATTCTGGATGGGGCAAACGTATCAGGTCAGTGGCGTTTTTGGCGCCTTGATGGAACAGCATATCACGCTGGACGCACGCGGCGGCCGTTATGGATCGCTGGCAGAGTGGACAGCCGCCAATAATACCGCAGCTACTTATCCTTATCAAGCTTTCTTTGTAGGAGTAGGCGGCACGCTGCCGCATTTACATCTTATGGCGGAAAGAGAAGGCGCCTACCATTATATGGGGATAGCGAAACTTTTCCGGGCTATGGGCTTTATGGCCATGGCAGACGTATATGGAGAAATGCCTTATACGGAAGCGCTCAGCGATTCCATCATCAATCCTAAATTTGATGACGGAAAAACAATTTTCAACGGCTGCATAAATGAGCTGGACGAAGCAATTGCTTTGTTTAAAAAAACACAGGAACCGGGTGCAACCTCCCTAAGAGAAGGCGATTGCTGGAACGGTGGCGATGTTGACAAATGGATTAGATTGTGCTATGGCTTGAAAGCACGCTGGCTGAATAACCTGTCAAAAAAAGCATCGTATGATGCGGACGCTGTTTTAGCTGCGCTTGCCGATGCGCCGCAAAGCAATGCCCATAATACGGTGATTCGCCACGAAAACTTAGATGCTAATAATGTCGATCGATTGTGGGGCGATCCGGTAAATGTTTCGTATACTTATATCTGGTTAAATAACTGGAGCAATATCTATTACCCGACCAAATGGTATGTTGATTTATTGACCGATTTTGACGGGATGGGTATTACCGACCCGCGTGCCGATAAATTAGTGCCCTGTGCACAGACGGGCAACAGACAATGGTTCCGTACGCGCGGCGTAGACATGCAATCGAACGTCCGTATCGGCAGTAATTGGGTTGCTCCCGGCTCTTATTATCCCGATCAAAAGAAATGGGGGAAAGGTATTAATTTGAACGATGGCTCGGTAATAGAAAACAGCGATTCTACAGTGATGTCTTTACTTACGGTTGGGGTTGCCCGAAGTTCTGTATCAAAAAATTTCAAAGATATAGAGGAGAGTGATGGTACAATCATCAATTCGGGAAATTTCTACTCCCGTCCCGATGCGCCGACGCATTTCCTGTGCTATCCCGAAATGTGTTTTATCAAAGCCGAAGCCCTGCTCAGCAAAGGGCAAGCGGGTCCTGCTTTTGATGCTTACAGAGAAGGTGTCAGGGCGCACATGGAATTGATGAACGAGAAATTGGGCGAATACAATGACCCTGTAAATATTTCCAAACAGCCAATAACCCAAACCGAAATTAATGACTATCTGAATTCGGCAGCGGTCGGAACATCAGGCAATTTGACCCTGGGTAAAATCATGACACAAAAATTTATTGCTTTGTCGTTCTCCCTGCAAAACTGGAATGATATGCGCCGTATGGATTACAGTTCTAGTATTTACGGCGGTTGGGCAGAACCCTTCGAACGTACCAGCGGAAATAATGACAAACGGTTTATTCCCGATGGCAGACAATATCGGCGACTCTGTCAATCTCCCACTCTTGAACAGGCATATAATAATGCAAATGTCGCGGCATCGCACCCGCATGCCTTGCTGGACGATATTTATTCCTATCCCGTTTGGTGGGATTATCCGACCGACAACTATAAGGAATAAGTTGTTCTCATGAAATAATAAAAAAAGGCTGCCCGGAAGGGCAGCTTTTTTTTTACAGGGGGCAGCCTGTGAAGCCGGTGTGCCGGTGCGCCAAAACGCCCCGGAAATTTACTGCTTTTTTAGTTTAACGTTAAAGACGTTATAGCTCACAACAATGGCGCCACGCATGGGAATCATTTTGTAGTCAAAATAACGGTTACCGCGTTTGAAAATGTCTTTGAAGCCGACCAGGAAACGCAATCCGGCGTGAAGGCGGGAGAAGACTTGCAGTTCGTACCCGACCATCATGCCGGCGTCCCACCGTCCCAGCGACGACGAGAAATTCATGACCTGCGGGGCTTCCGGCGTCACGGGCGATCCCACGAAGTCGGGCGACGCGCCGATGTAGCCCTGCCTGGCGATGGTCTCGAACTTCGGCGACAGCACGTGCGCATAATAGCCGCCGAAAAGTACTTTATTGCTGTTGTTGAAACGGTATTTGACATAGAGCGGCACTTCAATCATCGTGAACGACATGTGCATTTCGGCAGTGCCTGAGAAATATTGAACGATACCGCCATCGTCGAACTTCTGGTTTTCAACCCGCGCGTCGGCGTCCATCGCGACGGTTTTATAGGTACATTCCAGTCCCAGCGAAAAACGCTTGTAGAGCGGGAAACCGCATTTTGCCCCCAGCGAAACATTGACATGCGGGTAGGCATTGACGGGCTTGGGCACATTGTGAAGCGGGTAAGGAACCGCCCCGCCCATGTCGGTGCCTATTTGCACGCCCAGCGACAGCCTGTAGTCGCCGAAAATGGCAGTCCGCCATTTTGCCGCGCTGTCGCTGTCCTGCGCATTTCCCGTTATCCAGCCCATGGCGCAACCGATTATAACAAGTATTTTTTTCATAATTTCAAGCGTTCGTAATTTCATAATTTCAAGATTAAAAGATTGGGCTGTCGCCGGCAGCCGGTACCTGATTGCGGGGCGGCGTTAGCTACCGCCTGCTGCTGCTGCCTGTTGTCGCTCCGGATTCGGGTTCGTAATAAATCAGGCGAATATTATCAAGTATCAGCGTGCTTCCGTCGGCGCCGATTTGCTTGTCGCCGCGGGTGCTGGAGGCAAAAGTAATGTGAATGTAATTGGGCGTTTCGGCAGCGTCCAGCGTAACGAGATTCAGCCGCAATTTTCGCCAGCCGGCGGTTGCCGTGATATGTTCATTCTTGGCGCGGGCGGTGACGGTAATGCCGGGCGATTCGGCTTCGTTGCCGGCATGCCCGTAGGCGTCGTCCGGTGCAATGCTGTGGTATTTGATGGCGCCGCTTCCTCCCCAGTGAAGCAGCTCAACCGTTGCCGAGCCTTCGTCCGTACCGTCCACGGGGTCGTGGCTGGAATTGACCAGCCGTGCGCCGGGCCGGTAAGTATAATCCGCCTCCAGTGCAATGGGACGCCCCTGCCAGGGAATGCCGAACCATGTCATCAATTTGGGTTTGGAAGCATACATGATCTGGTAATCGAACCGTCCTAAAAATATGGAACCGGAAGCGGTTACCTTGATAGAGCCGAGTATCGTAGCCGTTGCCGAGGTAAGCCTGGCGGCATAGCCGGTACCGGCATAGCCCGGCGCCAGCCTGCTCGCGGTGATCACGCCGGTAGCATTGGGATTGTCCCATCCCGCGGCATTTTTATCATCGCTCCATTCGTCCAGCGTTCCGTTGACCAGCTGCGGCGCGTTCAGCAGCATTATCTTATAGGCGACGACACTGCTTTCGTCTTCGGGCAGCAGGCGGATAGTCTTCTCATCGTCGAAGCCGCTGAAAATTATTTCTTCGTTGCTGTTGATGTCCAACAAGTGCGCTTTGGGCGAAACGGCAATTACGGGCGTAATCCGCAACGGGAACCGGGCATGTGAAAGCAAGATGACCACCTGCTTTCTGCCCGGTTCAATGTAAATTTCATCTATCCGGCTATCCGCCGAGAGGCGGTCGCCCACGCTGAAATCCGTTAATGCGGCGAGGTTGCTTTTCGCCGGTTCTTCGTCCGCAAACCGGATGATCCAGACCGTACTGCTGCCGTTTTCGGCGGTAACGGTAAATGATTTCGCGTTGTCCGGCGCAGCAAATTCGAGTGTTTCGGCATGATCCAGGTCGCTGACAGCGCCCTCCGACAAGGTAATGGCCGCTTTCAGTTTCAGCGGGAAATATTTTTTCCAGTCGGTGATTTTGACGGTGATGTTCTTCGCGGCGGCGTCTATTGCGGCTGTCGGGTCAAGTTTTACTTTGCTGCCGGTAACCGGGTTTTCCTCCGACGACCAGCTGTCCATCACGAATGCGGTAACGTCGCTGCCGGTGCGTTTGGCCGCGGATGCCGGGTCGGCGTTGAGGAATCGGATGTTCCACGTCCGTTCCCCGCCGTTTTCCGCCACCACGGTCAGCGGAACGGCAGTTTCCATATCCGCAAAGGTCTGCGCAAAGGCCAGGGGCTGGTTGTCCTTCAGCTGCGCGCCTTCCGAAAGGGTTGCTGCGATATGGGCGGTAAACGGAAAATGCGCGGCGCCGCCGGTAATTTTCAGCGTAACGGCAGCGTTCAGCGGATTAATCTCCGGCGGATCCAGGACAATGGGAGAAGATACGTCCGTCAGCGCAAATGTTTTAATGTCCGCCTCGCGGCTGTGCCACCGGGCAAGGCGCAGCGTCCATTTCTTATAAAAGGTAGAAACGGCGTCAACAATATAGAAATCGACGGTTTCATCGAACGCCGTGAAGTGAAAAGTCGTATCGGCAGGGCCGTTGACCAGCTGCGCTGCCGGGTGCACGGGCAGGTGCGCCTTCACGACCACCGGCGCCGTGTTCCCTTTCGTCTGCAGCGTGATCATGCCGGACGGGAAATCCGGCTCTACACTTTCTACCGTGCCTCCCTGCGGCAGTTCAAACGACAGGGCGTCTGCGGGCAGCGACAGGCGGGTTTGGGTTACAAGGCTCAGGGAGGGCTCTTCGCCGGCGTCACGGCACTGTATCAGCCTCACCGTCCATGCCTGCGTTTTGCCGCTTTCGGCTTTCACCGGCAGCGTTACGGCGGCGTCGATGGACGTAAACGTCAGGACGTCGCCCGGCGTATAGCCTTCAATGCGTGCATTCATGCCCGCCAAAGTAATGCCGGGCGTTACGGACAGCGGAAACACGGGCGCCAGCGCCAGTATGCCTATTTCATTTTCGCTGTGCCTGATGATCGCCTCGCGGCCGATCACCGCCCCGGCGGGCGCGTAGCCGGTTATATCGAAGCCCCTGATCTGCGTCTGCTCGTCGAGGATGGTTTCCAGCAGGCGCAGGTACCAGCGCTTGACTTTACCGCTGGCGGCTACCACGTCAAACGCTACCACCTCGCCGATGCTTCCGAACGTTACCTCGTCGGGATTGAACAGGCCGCCTTCCTTTGCCAGTATCTTCGCCACATCTTTGGAAACGCCGACAGACAGCCGGAGGCGCAGCGGACGCTGTTCATCAAATTCGTACTTCCCGTACAGCACGGGAAGCACGATCGTCTGATCGTCTATCCTGGTCGGCGTCCCCAGCCGGACGGACGACGGCTCATGCTGAAGAACGGATACAGCGGTTACGTCGGCTGCATTGCCGAGCGTATCCACCTGCTCGCAGGAAACAGCCATGCCCGCGCACGCAAGCGGCAGGAAGAAACGGGACATGCGGCGTATGTTCGATTTATTATTCATAATTTACAGTTTAAACATCATGACAAAGAAAACCACTCAGCCGCGTACCCGCCCGGTGTACTGCCGGTGTTCCGACCGGTGCAGCGTCGATATACCGCTTTACGCACAACTTCGAGTCGCCGTCCGGCGGGGCATCCCTCCCTGTTACACCCGTAATAAGGACATTGTTCATTGTTCGTTATTTCCAAGAATATGTACAAATGTACAAAAAAAATTGTATATTTGTCGCCTGATTCGTTTATGGAAGGCATTGAAATCATATGAAAAAAGCTAAAAACATACTCCTTATAGCCTGCGCCCTTGCATGCAAAACCGGTTTTGCACAATATGGATCGTTCGCAACCAGCCCTTACGGCGGCGTATCGGGCGTGGGCGCACAGCCGGCGTCGATGGTCGACAGCCGTTACAGTATAGACATTATGCCCGTGGGCTTTTACCTGAGCATTGCCAGCGATCATGCGGGCAACCTGTTCTCTTTTGACCCGAATAAATATACCTACTCCCTGCAGGAAAAAAACAACCTCGCCTCTTACCTGCAGCTTGATCTGCTGCATGCCATGATTGGCATAACGTCGCGCCAGTCCGTCGGCATCGGTTTCCGCACACGCGCTTTCGGGAGCGTCGGCAATGCCTCGCAGGCGCTATGGGACGCCATTTACAACGCCCGGCAGGCATCGGCCATCCCGCTGTCCGACTTTTATGCGCAATACCACACCTTCTCCGAACTCTTTGCCTCATACGCCATGATGGTTACGCCGAAGAATGCCGTACATTCCGTCTCGCTGGGCGTCTCCCTGAAGCTGAACGCCGGCGGCTCGTCATCCTTCATGCACTTTACCAACGGCACGGCGACTTATGACGACAACGGCTTCAGGCTCGACAACGCCGCCGGGAAAATCGGACGCTCGGAAAACGACGTCCGCTACCTCGACTTCAGCATGGGCAACGCCCCGGGCTTTGGCGGAGACATCGGCCTGATTTACGAATTCCGCCCCGACATCGAAGACCACGAATACGAAATGGACGGCGAGAAAGGACGCATCAAGCCCTACCCCGACAAGTACCTGCTGAAAGTGTCGGTAGCCCTGCTTGACGTAGGCACCGCCATCAAATATCGCGCGCCTAACACCAACCACACCTTCACCGGCGCCGGCGACGTAGACATCCACGACCTCAGCGCAGACAACATGTACGAACGCGCACTGGCCGGAATGACCGCCGTGCCGGCAGGTTCGGACTACTCCGTCAAGCTCCCCATGGCCATGAATGCCGCCGTCGACTGGAATGCCGGAAACAGCTTTTACATCAACCTTAATGCCCTCCTCGGCTTTTCGCACGGCCCGCAAAGCGCCTTCTACCGCAATGTCTATACCCTGACCCCGCGCTTCGAGCAAACATGGTTCGGCGTCGGCCTTCCGATACAAATTGACGAATACAGCAATGTGAACGTCGGCATGATGCTCCGCCTGGGACCGCTCTGGATAGGATCGCAGACCCTCTTCACCAACCTGGCAGCCAATACCGGAAAGGCGTCCGACGTATCCGTCATGGTGAAAATACCATTCCTGAAAACCATGAAAAAAGACGCCGACAGAGACGGCGTTTCCGATGCATTCGACCTCTGCCCGGCCAACCGCGGCGCATGGGGAACACAGGGATGCCCCGACACCGACGGCGACGGAATACCCGACGACATCGACGAATGCCCCTACGACGCCGGCTTGCTGGCAATGCACGGATGCCCCGACACCGACAATGACGGCATCACCGACGCGGACGACAACTGCCCCGACGAACCCGGAACCCCGGAATACAACGGATGCCCTGACACCGACGGCGACGGAATCATCGACCGCCTCGACGAATGCCCACTCCATGCCGGACCCTTCGCAACACGAGGATGCCCCGACACCGACGGCGACGGCATACTCGACAAAGACGACAAATGCCCGGAACTCCGCGGCGTCTCCTGGAACTTCGGATGCCCCGAAGGACACAAGATCGAACCGGAGCCCGAAGCCCTCACAAGAAAGCAAGTCCCGCTCACACCCGAAGAACAGCGAATCGTTAACAACGCCTTCAACGACGTCCGCTTCGAAACCGGAAAAGCCACCTTCGCCCCGCCTGCGCCGTCGCTCGACCGCCTCAGCGCACTCCTCAAAAGCCACCCCGACTGGCAGCTCATCATCACCGGACATACCGACAACACGGGATTTACCGCTTCCAAAAAGACGCTCTCGGAGAACCGCGCCATTGCCGGGAAGGACTACCTGGAACAAAAAGGCATCGACCCCGCACGCATCACCACCATCGGCAAGGGCGACACCGAGCCGGTCGCTACCAATGCCACCGAAGCCGGCCGCGCGAGGAACCGCCGGATGGTGGTAACCATTGTCAAGTAAATGAGATTTCCCCTGATTGTACGCTACACAGGCCTTGTGTTGCTCCTGAACGCCGCGTTTATGCTGCTGGCGGCAGGCGTTTCCATGCTGCAGGACGGCGAAGGACTCCGCGTACTGATCGCAAGCGCCGCCATTACCGGCGCGGCAGGCATGGCCTCCATGCGGTTTTCCGCGCCGGCGGGCGACCTCACCGCCAAAGAAGGAACGGGCATCCTGGTATTCTCATGGATCACCAGCTGCACCTTCGGCATGCTGCCCTACCTCCTGTGGGGCGGCGAATTTTCCCTCATCAATGCGTGGTTTGAAAGCGTATCGGGCTACACCACCACCGGCGCCACCATCCTGAGCGACGTCGAGCTGCTGCCGAAAGGCATCCTCTTCTGGCGCTCCGCAACCCACTGGATTGGCGGCCTCGGCGTGGTCGTGATGCTGGTGCTCCTGCTCCCCACCATGCACAACCTCAAACTGCGCCTGGCCAAAACCGAAATATCATCGATCTCCAAAGGCAACTTCAAATTCCGCGTACAGCAGACCGCCCGCGTCATCTGCGGAATGTTTGCCGGACTGACCCTCCTGCTGGCAGGCCTCCTGATGCTGGCCGGCATGGACTGGTTCGACGCCGTGAACCATGCCTTCAGCACCATCGCTACCGGCGGCTTCAGCACGCGCGACGGCAGCATCGCCGCTTTCCAGAACGGATGGATTGAACTCATCCTCGCCCTCTTCATGATGATTGCCGGCATGCACTTCGGCCTGCTCTTCATGGCTTTCACCGGACACGGAAGGCCCCTCCGGAAATCGCCCGCAGTACGCTTTTACCTCACCAGCCTGGCCGTTGGCATTGCCCTGATCTCGCTGAACCTCTACTTCGGCAACGTTTACGAACACTTCCCGGAGGCCCTGCGACACGGAGCGTTCCAGGTCATCTCCATTGCCACCACCACCGGATTTGCCACCGCCGACACTGCCCGGTGGCCGGTCTTCCCGGTACTGGCGCTTTGCTACTTCATGTTCCAGTGCGCCTGCGCAGGCTCCACTTCCGGCGGCATCAAGGTCGACCGGATGCAGATACTCTTCCGCTCGATGCGCGGCTTCATCCGCAAACAGCAGCACCCGAACGCCATTGTGCCCACCCGCATAGGCGCCCGCACCCTGGACGGCGACACCGTCTATGCTGTGCTGCAGTTTGTCGTCACCTACATCACCGTCATCTTCCTCGGCGCGCTCGCGCTCTCGCTGACAGGCGCCGACCTCGCCACAAGCTGCTCCGCCTCGATTGCCTGCATGGGCAACATCGGCCCGGGCTTCGGCGACATCAGCTCATTCGGCAACTACGACGGCATCCACGCCCTCGGAAAGCTCGTGCTGACCTTCGAAATGCTTCTCGGACGCCTGGAAATATACAGCCTCCTCCTCTTCCTCTTTGCCAAAAGCTGGCGATAAAACCTTTCAACGGGAGCTGCGGCGCACCGGAATACGGAGGACCGTCGCCCGATCACGAAACCGTTTCATCCCGATATTTTTATGAAAACATTCATCTACCGGCAGCTCCTCAAGCACCTGCCCCACGATCCTACCGCCGGACAGTCAACCCTGTTTCACGAACTGGCCGCGTTTATTACCGACGCTTCCGTAGAAAAGAAAATTTTTATCACCGGCGGATACGCCGGAACCGGCAAAACAACCGCCATCGCAGCCCTCGCGCGACTGCTCGACGAGATGGGGATCAACGCCCTCCTCCTCGCCCCCACCGGACGCGCGGCAAAAGTACTTTCAAGCTACACCGGGATGCCGGCATTCACGATACACAGGAAAATATACCGCCAGAAATCCATGGACGACGGCATCAGGCAATTTTCCCTCAACCACAACGAATATGGGGACACCATCTTCATCGTCGACGAAGCCTCGATGATTACCAACAGCCCCTCGGAACACTCGGTATTCGGGGCGAAAAGCCTGCTCGACGACCTCGTGAAATTCGTCAACAGCGGCGTACGCTGCAAGCTCATCCTCGCCGGCGACAAGGCCCAGCTGCCGCCCGTCGGACGCTCGGTAAGCCCGGCGCTCGACCCCGCAGAAATGAACCGCTACGGGCTGGCCGGATGCGCCACCCTCACCGACGTCGTCCGACAGCGCGCGCGCTCCGGCATCCTCCACAACGCCACACTCCTCAGACGGCACATCGAACGGGGCGTCGCCGCGCTCCCGGAGCTTTCCCTCCACGACTTCCCCGACGTCGAAACCATCACCGGCAGCGAAATACTGGAAAAGCTCGCCGACGCCTACGAACGCTACGGCGACCGCGAGACCGTCGTCGTCTGCCGCTCCAACAGGCGCGCCATCCGCTACAACCGCGGCATCCGTTCCAGGATACAGTACCGCGAAGATCTGCTCGTCCCCGGCGACCGCATCATGATCGTCAAAAATGCCTACGGCTATGAAGCGCCCGACAACCCAATGGAATTTATCGCCAACGGCGACGTCGCCGACCTCCTCCGCATCCGCGGCCACCAGGTACGCTACGGCCTCCACTTTGCCGAGGCCGAACTCCGGTTTCCGGACTACAATGACACCGAAGTACAGGCAAAAATCATCCTTGACACCCTCTTTGCCGAAACCCCTGCGCTCAGCGTCGAACAGCAGCAGAAACTCTTTTTCGACATCTCCGAAGACTACGCGCACATCGCCCCCGGCAAAAAACGCTACCGCGCCGTCTTCGAAGACCCCCACTACGCCGCACTGCAGATAAAATACGCCGCCGCCATCACCTGCCACAAGGCGCAGGGCGGCCAGTGGAAAGCCGTATTCCTAGACTACCCCTTCTACCGCGGCGCCCCCCTCGCCATCGAAGACCTCCGATGGCTCTACACCGCCTTCACCCGCGCCACCGAAAAACTCTACCTCGTCAACTTTAATGGCTGAAACCCGCCCTTACGGGTATGATTTTGCGTCGCACCCTGTCTTTCACTAAAAAAGTTGCCGCACAAAAAGAGTTAATGACGCATTTAATGGATCGCTGTCTTTGCAGCGGAACATGGT
>JAIRYH010000144.1 GCA_031267855.1 Prevotellaceae bacterium | reverse complement strand
TCAAAAAAAATTAAACAGGAGACCGCGTAAGTGTATCCATTTTGATAAACCCGTCAACCTCTTCTGTAAAATGTTTACTTAATTTATGCATTTGATACTTGAATCTACCCTGCTGCAACAAAGTCATGCTTCATTGAAAATCCCGGTATTTTCATGTAACTTTGCAGCGCGAAAGCAACGGCAGTCGAAACGGCCTGAATAACCATATTAACTATAGCACATGAATATCGCAGTAATACTTGCCGGCGGCACAGGAAGCCGTTTGGGCGACAGTGTCCCGAAGCAGTTTTTGAAGGTGGCGGGAAAAACCGTGATCGAGCACACGGTGGCGGCCTTTGAACGCAACGGGCATATTGATGCAATAGCCATTGTGGCCCATCGCCCGTTTGTGCAGGCGGTGGAGGCAATGGCGCCGGCAAACGGCTGGGAAAAGGTATGGAAAATCCTGCCCGGCGGAGCGACGCGCCATGCATCAAGCCTGGCGGCCATCAACGCCTGCGCCCCGCATGCCGGGTGCAATCTTATTTTCCACGATGCGGCGCGCCCGCTGGTCAGCCAGCGGGTGATCAATGAGGTGGCGGAAGCGCTGAAAGAGCATCATGCGGTGACGGCGGCGGTGGCGGCCACCGATACCATTATCCGGGTGGACGGCAGCGGCCGTTTTATCCGGCATATCCCCGACCGGGACATGCTGCGGCGGGCACAGACGCCGCAGGGCTTCCGGCAGCAAACCATCGCGTCGGCCTACCGCCTTGCCCTGCGGGATCCGGCATTTGCCGCTACCGACGACTGTGGGACGGTCGTAAAATATTTGCCCGGCGAAAAGATATTTGTCGTGCGCGGCGATGAATCGAATATAAAATTAACGTACAGGGAAGACCTGTATCTTTTGGAGGCGCTGCTCCGGCGGCATGAAGCGCCCGTCAATGATCAATAAATAAAAACGAACGTTATGCATAAAACAACCGGCGCCCATGCGGTTCAGGTAGCAGCGAGCCACTATAATTTCCAGACCTACGCAGACCTTCCGCGATGGACTTCCTACTGGCATCAGATTGCGGAAACGCTGGCACTGGCGCCCAAAACGGCGCTGATCATAGGCGTTGGCGACAATATCGCGGGGACATTACTGTCCGCACAGGGGGTGCGGGTTTATACCCTCGACTTCGACAAAGATTTGCATCCCGACTTTGAAGGCGACGTTGCCGATGCGGATGCCCTGCTCGGCGACCGGCAATTTGACGTCATCCTGTGCTGCCAGGTACTGGAGCATTTGCCGCATAGCCGGTTTGAAGATATTTTACAGCAGTTGGCGCGTCATGCCGGCCATGTCATCATCAGCCTGCCCTGTTCGGCGATACAATATAAAGTCGAATTGAAACTGCCGGTCGTCAAGACGGTCACCGCCCGCATACATATACATAAATTTTTCAGGAAACATGTATTTGACGGGCAGCATTACTGGGAAGTAGGAACACGCGGGCATACCGTGCGGAGCATATTAAAAAGCATGAAAAAATTCTTTACGGTCGTGCGGTGGTATGTTGCGCCCCATAATCCGTATCACGTGTTTTTTATACTGCGGGGAGCCTGTGGGAAGCCTGCGGGGATAACGTAATTACCTTCATTTTTATGTTTCATGCTGCACACAAAAAAGAATATAGGATTTTTTACTGTCGGGCTGTTAAGCTATAGCGGCGCCGCATTGCAGGCGCTGAAAGTGGCCGGCGAGCTGGAGGGTTACAGTGTCCTGTTTTTTAATAAGGAGCCGGCGGCGCACCTGTTTCGTTATAAAACGGCGCAACTTGGAGATCATAAGGTGATCGTTCTCCCGAAGTTTTTACCGTTTCGCTTTTTCACCATTGCCGGTTATATCGTCAAATATGGCATACGGATTTGTCATTTTCATTGTTTTGTTATAAGAAATATGCTCCCCTGCCTGCTTTTGGGGCGTAAAATCATTCTTAAAACCACCTTAATGGGGGAAGATGATCTGGATACTCAAATCGGCGACAGGAGAAAGCTGCCGTTGCGTTTCATATTGTCGAAAATAAGCTATAATGTGGTTTTAACAAAAAATCTGCAGCGAATTAATCAAAAATATTTGCCCCGCGAAAAAGTAAAGGTAGTGTACAATGGCATCACTGTCCAGGATGCGCCGGCGCCAAAAGAAGGGAATATATTTTGTTCCATCGGACTTGTTTGCCCGAGGAAACGTACCTGGCACGCGATTCAATATTTCAGTCAGCACTACGCACGCCTGCCCGGTGCCAGATTATATATCATAGGGCCGAATGATACTTCGTCCGGGCTGTCGGAGTTTTCGCAGGAATATTATGATTCATGCACGGATCTGGTGCGCCGGAATAACCTGCAGTCGCAAGTAATCTTTACAGGCAAGCTTCCCCTGCCGGATGTTTTTAAACTGTGCAGACAGGCTAAGGGAACCATTTTTTTATCTTCAAAAGAAGGATTTCCCAACGGTATCCTGGAAGCCATGTCCTTTAACTGCGTGCCGCTGATTTCGCCGATGGACGGCGTTGCCGAAGAGATGATAGCGGACGGAACGGACGGATATATTATCGCCGATGAAACACGCGGGATTTCCATCGAGGACATCGACCGGATATCGCGCAGTGAAAATGCCTATAAAAGGGTGAACAGGTTTTTCTCCATCCGGACAACAGCCGCCATGCTTTCGGAATTATATGACAGGATTTCCTGATTGATATGAATATTTTATTTGTTACCGATACGGATATATCGCCGTTGAGCGGCGGGATCAACAGGATCGTAAGCCTCCTTGCCGGCGGATTTGCAAGACTTCCCGGATATAAATGTTTCCTTGCCTACGCGGACGGTTCAAAAGACGCGACGGCTACCCGGTTTGAGAAGAAAATCAAAATAGCGGCGCAGTCCGTCCGTCCCGCTTTTTCGGATTTCATCACGGCTAACCGGATTGACGCTGTTATTGTATCAACAGCTTCGAAACAAAATATAAAATTTTTATTGCCGGAACTTCAACGAATAATAAAAGGGGAACCTGTTCCGGTGTATTTCTGGTATCACAGCATGCCCGGCTATGAACTGGCGGGTATAAGCGGCCGCGTTGCCCGGTATCGTATCGTTCATCAGAAGAACAAATTTTTGACGGCCGAAAAATGGATGCTTGGCTTATTAAATAATCCACCTTGCAGGGCGATTCTTGAAAAATTTTTACGGAAAAAGTATGCCTTTATTTGTAATCATGCAGATAAAGTAATTCTTTTGTCGGATGGCTATATCGCTCCATTCGCGCGTTATGCCAGGCTCCCGTGCACTGCCGGGCTTGTGGCTATCGGCAACAGTTTGTCATTTGATTTTTTTGCCACAAGCGAAGAAATAAAAGCAAAAGAAAAAATCGTTTTAATTGTGGCACGAATGGACGAGGATTCCAAACGTATTTCAATGGCGTTAAGAATATGGCGTCTTGTGGAAAAATACGGAAAAAGCAACGACTGGAAGCTGGTTATTGTCGGTTCGGGCGATGATGAGCAGTATTGCCGGCAATGGGCACAAAAAAGGAAACTCCAAAACGTGGTTTTTGAGGGGAAGCAAAATCCTGTAAGCTACTACAGGCAAGCATCGGTCTTCATGATGACCTCGGCGCATGAGGGGTTTCCGGTAACATTACTTGAAGCGCTGCAAATGGGGGTTGTCCCGGTGGCTTTCGACAGCTTCAGCGCAGTGCATGATATTATTCAAGACGGGCACAACGGACTGCTTGTTCCCAATAACGATATTAAAACGTATGCCGCACAGTTGATACGGCTGATGGAAAATGAGCCGTTGCGGCACACCATGGCGCAAAATGCGGTGGAAAGTTCCGGGCGGTTTGAATTATCCGGAGTGATTAAAGCGTGGGTTACACTGCTTGCACTAAAATAATCCATACCATTTTGTACTATTAAAACAGTCTAATTTATTCGGAAATGAAACAGATTTTCACAGTTGCTTTTTGTTGTTTTTCTTTCATCGTCCACGCACAGTTTTCCACCAGCTTTGAAAGCGGAAATCTGAACAGCTGGATACAAACACCCGAAAGCCATTGGGGCGCTTCGAGCGTCAGTGCGCTATCGGGAAATTATTCCTTAAAACATGTGTTTACCGGCGCTGCCGGCACGAGTGTAATTTATCATCCGCTGTCGGGGATTCCGGTGGACAATGGCATTACGCAATGGCGATTCCTGTTGCGACACGGGTTCAACCCGAGCGGCACAAACAGGTGGGCAGTGTTTTTGTTTTCAAATAATGCCGGCAGCGAATGGAAATCCGGCGGCATCTACGAAGGCTATGCGATTGGCGTAAATATGGCAACGCCTACAAGCAGTGACACATTAACCCTGTATGCCGTGCGGAACAACAGTTTTACCATTGTCCGGAAAACGACGGTCAATTGGGAAAAAGATATTACAACCACCGGCGTCGGGGCGATAGAGGTAATAAGGAACAGTGATGGCGAATGGTTAATAAAAGCGGCAACGACAGGCAATTTCGGTGATTTGCAACCGGTGGCGGAGCCGGTTACACACAACAGTTACGGCGCAGCGAATTATTTCGGTATTTCTTATCAATATACCATTACCGCCGCTACGCTATTGTGGATTGATGATATTTCCGTGGTGTTTGAGCGGGTTATTGTACCTGCCAGAATCCGTTCGGTGGCGCAGCAGGGACAGGATAAAATCCGCGTTGCCTTCACTCAAAATGTAAATGCGGCAACCGTTGGCGCGGTAGCAAACTATCAATTAATCCATGCATCCTCCACCCTTTCTCCCGTCCTCGCAGAGGTCGTCAATGATAAGGAAATTTTATTAACGTTTGAAAATCCGCTCCCGCGCGGCAATGCCATGTTGAGCGTAAAAACATTGCTGGATGAAAACAATAATGAAGTAATCGATGAAGCGGCGGTTGCCATTTTTTATCTGTTATATGGCGACGTGGTGATTAATGAAATCATGGCGGCGCCGGCGCCTTCGGCGGGATTGCCGGAAGTGAGCTATATTGAACTGTACAACCGCCTGGATCTTCCCGTGCCGCTCAGCGGGTGGAAAATGGAATACGGCACTACCGTGGGAAACATCGGCGCAGCAACGCTTCCGGCTAACGGGTTCCTCATTTTGTGCACATCGGCGGCGGTGGAAGACATGCGTGTTTACGGGAATGTAACAAACGTAAGTTATATATCAAGCCTCACCAAATCGGGAAAAGCATTACAGTTGAAAAACAACGACGGGTTGCTGCTTGCACGGGTCGCCTATTCCGACCGGTGGTTTAACGATGAAGCCAAACGCGCCGGCGGCTGGAGTCTGGAAAAGATAGACGTAAATAATCTTTCGGAAAGCGCGTCGAACTGGGCGGAAAGCATGGATGTACGGGGCGGTACGCCCGGCACGGCGAACTCCGTACAGGCGCAGCGCCCCGATACGGAAGCGCCGTTTGTCACAGATTTAAAAATGACGGATGACAAAACGCTCTTCCTTATATTCAATGAGCTTTTTGATACGGCAAAAGCGCTTAACGAACTTTGCTATATTTTGAATAATGGCGCCGGACATCCGCAGCAGGTAATCATCGGTGCGGACAATCCGTTGCAAGTGACACTGCAATTTGCATCACCCTTTGAACCCGGAATGGTTTATGCACTCCGTCTTTCCGCGCCTTTCTGCGACCTGGCAGGAAACGTTCCCGATGATTTGCCCTATAGTTTCGGCAATCTGTTTTTGCCGAAAGCCAATGACATTGTCATCAATGAAGCGCTGTTTAACCCGCCCGTCAATGGCGTTGATTTTGTCGAAATTTATAATCGTTCCGACGAAATTTTTGATTTGCGGCAACTGCAGCTTGCCACTCGCAATAAAGACAGCAACGTGGCGGCAATTCAAAACATCGCGCAACAATATTATCTACGCCCCCGTGAATATGCCGTTTTCACGACGAGTCTGGAAGCCGTGCAACAGTTCTATGCCGTGCCTTTTCCCGAAAAGGTAATTATCTTGAAAGACTTGCCGTCGTATCCAAACGAAAGCGGCTGCATTGTGCTGCTCAATGAACATGATGATGTGATTGACGAATTTGTGTATTCCGAGAAAATGCACAGCGGTTTTATCAATAACCCAAAGGGTATTTCACTGGAACGTGTTAATCCCGACCGTCCCGCCAGCGAAAGCGCCAACTGGCAATCGGCGGCGCAGGACGCAGGCTTTGCCACGCCCACGTACCGAAATTCGCAATACAACACAAGAGAAGAGCGCCCAGCCGGCGCATTTAGCTTGCCCTGCGAAGTATTTTCGCCCGACGGCGACGGATATAACGATGTGCTCTACATTGATTATAACGTAGGCGCATCAGGCTATGTAGCGACTATCAGTATTTACGACACACAAGGACGATTGGTAAAGGAAGTAGAGAAAAATGCATTGCTCGGCGTCTCGGGGCGCTTTGCCTGGGATGGCACACGCCATGACAGTCGCAAAGCCGGCGCAGGGATGTACATTATTTTTATCGAATATTTCGATTTGAACGGTAAGGTATCGCACCTGAAAAAAGCGTGTGCATTGGCGGCGCGGTAGGGACTACGGCGTCAACAAACCCTCCGGCAACAAAGTTTCCAATGATCGCGCTTTTACGTTTGTTTGCACCACGATGTCTTCATGGAAAGGAATTATCAGTTCCCGGTCTTTATACGTTACCTGCAAACAGGGATTGCCCGGAATATCCAGAAAGCCGCTTACTACGCCCAATGCGCCGTGTTGCCGGTCGTGCACGGCGTAGCCGGTTAAATCAGGAAATTGTGCAGTATGCTTCTTTTCCGCACCGGATAACCACAATGTTTGTCCGACTAACTCTTCCGCCAGTTTCTGTGATTCCATATCGTCGAAAATCACCAGGGCACGACAGTTGCCGCGCATTTCAAACGATTTGAAATAAAAAGGAACCGGCAATCCGTCTATCACAACAAACGCCGGTTCTTTGATGGCTATTTCTTCCATTCCCGCACGTAACCGGACAATGAGTTCTCCTCGCGCCCCAAACGTCCGTTGCACGGTACCGAAACAATACATTGGCTAAGATTCTGCAGGGGCTTCTACAACCGGGGCAGCTGCGGCGTCCGTTGCGGTTGCCGTTTCTATTGCAGTTACAGTAGCCGTTTCCGTTACTTCAGCCACTTCAGCTTCCGCTTCGACAGCAGCGGCTTTAGCTTTAGCTTCCGCCTCTTTCAAAGCCTGTTCGCTTTTCTTTTGCGCTACCACTGCTGCTTTGGCTTCCTTAGCTTTGACTTCGGCTTCCTGACGCACTTTGGTGTTATTACGGCTTGTCTGTGCCCGTTCCGATTTTTGGGCTTCCACTTTACTTAATTTTTCCTGCATCCAGGCTTCCCACCTTTGCCCTGCGATTTCCTCGGAAAATGCACCTTTCTTAGCGCCTTCCAATAAATGTTTTTTAAGCAAAACGCCTTTGTACGATAAAATACGGCGGCAGGTATCGGATGGCTGTGCGCCCTTGTTCAACCAGTCCAGGGCTTTTTCGGAATTCAGTTCAATCGTTGCCGGATTGGTATTCGGGTTATACGTACCGATACGTTCTATAAAACGCCCGTCGCGGGGAGCGCGGGAATCGGCAACGATGATGTGAAAGTAGGCAAAATTTTTTTTCCCGTGGCGGGACAAACGAATTTTTACAGACATATTATTATGTTTTTAAAGTTAATAATGACTATTCAACTTCCTTATCTCCTCGAGAAAAGGTGCGCAAAGATACGGCTTTTTTTGAAACCTGCAAAAATAAATTGAAATGGATTAATCGGGGGTAGCTTCAAGTAACAAATGCAACTGAATTATTGACGGAGCGGAATAGCCCCGCCAATTTTTATGCGGCTGTGTGAAAGCTGATGATTTTATGCTACCTTTGCACCGTTATTTTTTACGCCAATGAAAACCATCGGTCTGCTGTCGGATACCCATCACTTTTGGGACGAAAAACTGCGCCGCTTCTTTCGGGATGTGGACGAGATATGGCATGCCGGCGACATCGGATCGCTCGCCACGGCCGATGAAATAGCCGCCTTCAAACCGTTGCGCGCCGTATCCGGCAACATCGACGGCGCCGGCGTCCGCGCCGTATATCCGGCAACACAGCGCTTCACCGTAGAAAACACCGCGGTGCTGATGACGCACATCGGCGGCTATCCGGGACGCTACGAACCCGCCGTGCGCAACGAACTGATAAGACAGCCGCCAAAACTTTTCATATCCGGGCACTCGCACATCCTGAAAATAATACACGACAAACAGCTCGACGTACTCCACATCAACCCGGGAGCCGCCGGCATATACGGGTTCCATGCCCTGCGCACCGCCGTGCGGTTTACGCTCGACAACGGCAACATTTCCGGAATGGAAGTAGGGGAATGGAAAAAGTTATGAGTT
>JAIRYH010000142.1 GCA_031267855.1 Prevotellaceae bacterium | reverse complement strand
TTCCGCTTCGTCCCGGCACTGCGCCACGGCAGCGTGTAAATCCGGCGCAACCACAATATCTTTCCCCGGCGGCGTTAGTGTGCGGCTAATAACAATGTTCATGCGATCGGGCAACGGCTTTCCGATGGACTCAAATGTTTTGCGTCCCATAATCACCGCATGCCCCAAAGTTATTTGTTTAAAATAACGCAGGTCTTCGGAAATATGCCACAGGAGCTGATTGCCTTTGCCTATCGCCCTGTTCCGCGACACGGCTGCAATAATGGATAGAACCATCGAATGAATGATGAAGGTTTATACCCGTCGTTCAGGGTTTACTGTTTTTCCCATACGTTTACAATTTCCCCGATGTACATTTTATGAAAATCGCCGGAAGGGTAAATGCTGGAAGGTATTTCGCCGGTGATGAATTTTCCGATGTCAAAGAAGTCCGCATAAATTTTCCGGCATTCGATAATCAAACGCGCTTCTTCAAAAGCCACATTGCCGCTTTGCAGAAAGCGCGGCGTCAATCCGGCTTTTTCCACCTTGTTTACATCGCGTCCCGAAAGGGTGCCGCAGATTTGCAGGGCTTCGCGGTATTGTTCTTCAAAAAAACACAACGTAAAATAATCCTGCGCTTCGGTAAATTCAAACGTGTAGCGTTGCGGTCGCACAAAACAAAACGCCACCGGCTTACCCCACAGGTGTCCCAGCGCGCCCCAGCTGGCGGTCATGGTATTGAAATTCTCCTGCGTGCCGGCAGTAATCAGCATCCAGTCGCGCGACATTACCTGTACGATATTTCCTGGAATTTCTTTGCTGTCAATGGGGGTAAATGTTTTCATGCGTTCATTCGTTACATCGTTTTGACATGCCAGCAGCAACAAGGCTGCAGTACATACGAAAATCTTTTTCATTTGTTCTTATTTTAATAATTTAACGGGACAAATTTACGACTTTATACCGGAATAAGAAATTTTTTTGGTAATGCAAAAATAAGCAGCAATGCCACCCGCGCTTTTTTTGTATCTTTGCGGGTCATTTTAAATTTCTAAAAAATCAAACTGATGAACAAAAAAGTTTTACTAATGATTTTAGATGGTTGGGGCGAAGGAGGGCACAATCATTCCAACGCCATTTTTACTGCCGGTGCGCCAAATTTTGAGCGACTGAAAGCCACCTGTCCGCATGCGCAATTGCTGGCATGCGGCGAAAATGTCGGACTCCCCGACGGACAGATGGGCAATTCCGAAGTCGGTCACCTGAACATCGGGGCGGGGCGTATCGTGTACCAGGATTTGGTGAAAATCAACCGGGCTTGCCGCGATAATTCCATTTTGCAAAACGATGAAATCAAAAAAGTATATTCATACGTAAAAAGCCATGACAGGCAACTGCACCTGATGGGGCTGGTGTCTGACGGAGGCGTACACAGCTCGCTGGAACACCTGTTTAAATTGTGTGAAATCGGAAAGGAATACGGCATCGAAAAACTGTTCGTGCACTGCTTTATGGATGGTCGCGACACCGACCCGCGCAGTGGCAGGGGATTTGTCGCGCAACTGCAAAACCGGCTGGCAACAACCACCGGACGGATTGCAAGTGTCATCGGCCGCTACTATGCCATGGACAGAGATAAACGCTGGGAGCGTGTAGCCGCAGCCTACGATCTACTGGTACACGGCAAGGGAACGCTTGTAACCGATGCCGTGCAGGGCATACAGCAATCGTACGACGCCGGCGTAACCGACGAATTTATCAAGCCGATGGCGTGTGCCGACGGCGGAAAACCGGTAACAACCGTCCGGGAAGGCGACGCAGTGATTTTCTTCAACTTCCGGAACGACCGCGCCAAAGAACTAACCACTATCCTTTCGCAGAACGAACTGCTGCAAGACATTCAGTCCGATGCAAAAAAACAGGATAGTCCAATGTCGCCGGAAGCAAAGGCGGCCGTTCTGCAAATGAAAACCATTCCGCTGTATTACTGCACGATGGTGCCCTACGATGATAAATTCAAAGGGCTGCACATTCTTTTCGACAAGGACAATGTGCAGAACACCCTGGGCGAAGTGGTGGCGCAGGCCGGCAAAAATCAGTTGCGCATCGCCGAAACAGAAAAATATGCGCACGTTACGTTCTTCTTTTCCGGTGGACGCGAAGCCACATTTGCCAACGAAGAGCGTATCCTGATTGCTTCGCCGAAAGTCGCCACCTACGACCTGCAACCGGAAATGAGCGCCGATAAAGTAACAGAAGCGCTGGCAGAAGCGCTGGAAACGCAAAAATTCGATTTGATTGTATTAAATTTCGCCAATGGCGACATGGTTGGACACACCGGCGTTTACACGGCCATCTGCAAAGCGGTGAAAGCGGTGGACGAAAATGTGGGCATATTGGTAAAAGCTGCGCAGGACAATGGATACACCGTGCTCATTACTGCCGATCATGGCAACGCCGACCATGCCGAAAATCCGGACGGATCGCCGAATACCGCACACTCATTAAATCCCGTTCCCTTCATTGTGGTGGACAATGATGTAAAAACCGTGCACAACGGCGTCCTTGCCGATATTGCGCCGACCATCCTGAAATTTATGGGTATCCCGCAGCCGGAAGAAATGAGCGGAAAAGCGTTGATATAAGCGATAGCCCGCCGATATTGGCGGGCTTGGAAGTAATTTAGAAGTCCCCACTTCTAAATTTTGCTCTTTCAAGAGCCTGTACACCACACGGCTATTTAAAAAACCGTGCTTACTTTGTTGACCTAACAGGATTCGAACCTATACAAACAGATCCAGAGACTGTTGTGCTACCATTACACCATAGGTCAATGCTATGTTTGCGCGTACAAAGATACAATAATTTTTTTCTTACGGCATTTTCTACAGGAGTTTACAGGGTCGACGCATTAAAATTTTAGCAGATTAATGAGGTAGTCTTTGTTCCACGCGGCTTTTAGGCGTTTGGAAACAAGACTGTCTTTTGTTGCTGTGTCTTTCCTCAGCAGATTGAGG
>JAIRYH010000125.1 GCA_031267855.1 Prevotellaceae bacterium | reverse complement strand
GGTTTGCCGGCCGGCTGTTTTTTCCTGCGACCTGCGACCTGCGATTTGCGATTTGCGACAGCTTCCCGTCGCATGTCGCAAATCGCCCATCGCCCATCGCATATTGTGCCGTGCGGCGTCGCGGCAGCGCGGAACTCCGGGGATGTTCCCTGCGGGGCGGGGCTTTTCGGCGGTTTTTGTCGGGGCGTTGTGCATGATACGGGGCTGGCTGTTCTATGTTCCGGTTTTTTACGGCGGCAAAGGTAGGAAAAAATTCTTAATTCTTAATTCCTAATTCCTAATTCTTGACGGATCCGGCGACGACGTTGGCAATGGTTTCGCGGAGGCGCGTTACGGAGCCTTTGTCTTCGGGGTGCACGCGGTTGGTGAGGATAATCACCGCCGTGCCGGAGTCGGGGTCGATGGTGATGGAGGTGCCGGTGTAGCCGGTGTGCCCGAAGGCGGAGAGGGCAAACAGGTCGCCGTCGTTGGCATAGCCCGACGATACGTCCCAGCCCAGCGCGCGCCCGAACGGTTCATAGCCGGCAGGCACGCTGCGCATCGCCCGCACGGTGAGGGGGCTGAGGATGCGGGTGCCGTTGATTTCGCCGTTGTTGAGCAGCATCGCCGCCAGCAGCGACAGGTCTTCGGCGTTCGAAAACAGTCCCGCGTTGCCCGACACGCCGCCGTTGAGGACATTGGCGAGCGGGTCGTGCACTTTGCCGCGCAGCACCGTGCCGTCGTCCTGTTTTTCGGTGGGGGCAACCCATTCCAGGGTTTCGCCGGCGGGGTTATAGTCCGTATGGCGCATCCCCAGCGGCTGGAAGATATTCTGCTGCGCGAAGCGTTGCAGGCTCATGCCGGTAATGTTTTGCACGATGTGCTGGAGGGTGATAAAGTTGAGGCAGCTGTAGTCAAAGACCGTCCCCGGCTCGTTGTTGCGCTTTACATTGGATATGTGGGTCAGCAGGCCCGCCGGGTTGGGCACGGCGTAGAGGGCCTTCAGTTCGTCAACCGGCGCATAGGGCGGCAGCCCCGAGGTGTGGGTCAGCAGTTCGATGATGCGGATATTCCGTCTCCGTCCGCTCGCGCTGTCTGTCCACGGCTGGAATCCGGGAATGTAGAGCGACACGTTGTCCCGCAGCCGCAGCTGTCCGCGTTCCAGCAGGATCATGACCGACACGGCGGTCGACACGGATTTGCTTACCGACGCCAGGTCGAACACCGTGTGGACGGTCATCGGCAGGGTATCGGGATAGACCTGCCGGTTCCCGTATGCTTCCAGGAACGCCAGCTTGTTGTGCCGCACCACGGCAACCACCGCGCCCGGGATGCTTCCCTGCCGGATGGCATGCAGCGCGCAGCTGTCTATGTATGTCAGTTTTTTTGCATCCAGGCCTGCTTCATGGGGCGTGGCTTTTTGCAGGGTGCGTCCTGCCGGCGCACTGCATCCCAGCAGGACGGCCAGTGAAAGGAGTAATGTTGTTTTCATAGTTATGAATTATGAGTTATGAATTATGAATTGTGGGTAGAGGCGGGTTTGAAACCCGCCCTTACGGTTATGGGTTATTAATTGCGGCAAGCGTACAATGGCGCCAGCCAACTCTTAGTTCTTAGTTCTTAGTTCCTGTTTCTTTATCAGGCACAGCAGTCCGATGAACGTAAAGGCGGCATTCATGATCAGCAGTTCGTAGCTGAACTTGTATCCGTTGAGCCACGCCTCGGAGTGCATGTCAATGATGAGGCAAAGCACGGGCGACAGGATGGCAACCAGAGGCAGGTATTTGTCCTTCACCGCCCATTTGGTGAAGATGCCGAAGGCAAACATGCCGAGTATCGGGCCGTACGTGTAGCTTGCCAGCACATACACGGCATTGATGACCGACGTATTGTTGAGCAGGTTGATCACCACAATCACCACGCCCATCAGCGCCGCCATGCCGATGTGCACTTTCTTCCGCCGGCCGGCAATCTGGGCTTCCGTGCCCCGCCGGGCGCTTTGCAGCACATCCACCGTAAACGACGTGGTCAGCGACGTCAGCGCCGAGCCGGCCGCCGCGTAGGCCGCCGCAATCAGCCCGATGATAAACAGCACGCCCACCACCACCGGGAAATAGCTGCCCGTAGCCAGCAGGGGAAACAGGTCGTCGCTCTTTTCGGGAACCGTTACGCCGGCGCTTGCCGAAAACATGTACAGCAGCACGCCCAGCAGCAGGAACAGGTAGATGACGCCCATCTGCAGCAGCCCGCTGGTGATAATATTCTTCTGCGAGTCTTTAGGGTTCTTGCAGCTCAGGTGCTTTTGCATGAAATCCTGGTCGAGCCCGGTCATGGCAATCACCGTGAACATACCTGCCAGAAACTGTTTGAAGAAAAACCGCTTGTCGTTTACATCGTCGAAAAAGAAAATCCGCGAATAGTCGTGCGCATTGATAGCCGTCCACATTTCGCCGAACCCGAAACCCATGTCGGAAGCAATATAATAAATGCACATCACCACCGACACCACCAGGCACAGGGTCTTGAACGAGTCCGTCCATATCAGCGTCTTCACGCCGCCCCTGTAGGTATACAGCCACACCAGCGCCACCGACACCGCCACGTTGAGCAGGAACGGCAGGTGGTAAGGCTCGAACACCAGGAACTGCAGCACGGCGCATACGAGATACAGGCGCACCGCCGCCCCCAGCATCTTTGAAATAAAGAAAAACCACGCGCCCGTTTTATAGGAAGCTATCCCGAAACGGTTGGAAAGGTACTCATAAATGGACGTCAGGTTCATTTTATAGAACAGCGGGATGAGCACAAAGGCAATGATAAACTGCCCGGCGGCGAAGCCCATGGCCATTTGCAGGTACGCAAAGCCGCTGCCGGCAACCATGCCCGGCACCGACACAAACGTTACGCCCGAAATGGCCGAGCCGATCATCGCAAAAGCGACCACATACCATGAAGATTTCCGGTTGCCGGTAAAAAAACCCTGGTTATCGGCCTTGCGGCTCGTGAGCCAGGAAATGCCGAACAGCGCGGCAAAATAAGCGACTATCGTCAGCAGGATAAATAAAGGATTCATGCAGTTTTCGGTAAAAATTTAATGCTGCAAAGTTATTTAAATTTATTTAAATAACAAGCCGCTTAAATCGCGTCTCCTTCTTTTTGGGAATGTGATGACGGGGTGATGAGCTAATGGGGTGATGAGCTAATGGGCTAATCTTATATTTGCAGCGTCAAGAAAAACCTTAGTAGAAATGACTGCATAACCACCCCCCGCGCGGGCTGCAGGCGATATAAAACGCGCGGACGGTACGCCGCGCGGAACGGAGCCTGTTTAAAAAGGAATAAGGGAATAAGGTTTTATAATCCGGCAATTACTCCCCTCTACTAAGGTTTCTTTTGAAAAATAAGGTCAGCGCACGAGGAACTAAGAATTAAGAATTGCGACAAGCGCGCAATGGCGTAAGCCAATTCTTAATTCTTAATTCTTAATTCTGTAAATTCCATTAGTAAATGCATACAAGGAGGAATAAAAAAGGAGCATAAAACTATACTCCTTATCAGGGTAAAAATGCTTATATTTGTGCGGTCTCCCCAGAACACAAAAATA
>JAIRYH010000105.1 GCA_031267855.1 Prevotellaceae bacterium | reverse complement strand
AAAGAAACTTCGCCTTCCCATAGAATTATTGCACAAATTCCCGAATATCAAAAAGCAAATTCCGGCGCCTTAATTACAGACTTAATTTCTATCACCACTTTAAGGCAAAAATGCCGTCATTTCAATGAATGGTTGGCACAACTCGAAAGCTTATAAAAATATCATTACTTTCGCTACGCTTCGGCAGGCAGCAGTCTGCCTGCTGCCCACTGCTCTTCCTGCCGCATCCGTAACCGAACCGTAACATTTCCGCAAACCGCCCGTAACAGGCGCTGGTTACTTTTGCGGCGCCGGTAACTCTTAACTTTATTTGTACCTTTGCGGAGCACTTTTTACAGACAGCCATGGACGAAAAAATATTATTGGTAGACGACGACAGGGATATCTGCGAAATCCTTTCCTTCAACCTTTCCAGCGAAGGCTACAAAACCGACTGTGCCTACTCGGCCGAAGAGGCATTGAAAAAATTCACGCCCGATTACTCGTTAATCCTCCTGGATGTAATGATGGGCGGCATGTCGGGCTACAAAATGGCGGAACACCTGCGCCGCAACGGCCATTCCGTCCCCATCATCTTCCTGACGGCAAAGGACACGGAAAACGACATGCTGACCGGCTTTTCGGTAGGCGGCGACGATTACATTTCAAAACCTTTTTCCATCAAAGAAATGGTAGCGCGCGTGAAAGCGGTGCTCAAACGCACGGTACCCGTAAAAGAGCAGGACGGCCGGCTGGCCTTCGGCGACATAGTGATCAACATGGCCACAAAAGAAGTTGTCGCCGGCCGCCGGACAATAGCACTGACAAAAACCGAATTTGAAATCCTCGCGTTGCTGGCGGCCAGCCCGTCCAAAATATTCCGCCGGGAAGACATTATCGACCGCGTATGGAAAGACGCGCTCTACACCACCGAACGAACCATTGATGTACACATCACCCGGCTGCGGAAAAAACTGGGCGACCACGCATCGCTCATCTCCAGCCGCTCCGGTTACGGCTACCGGTTTAACATCCCGGAATAATGAAACTCTCCTACAAACAACGGCTGACGGTCAGCTTCTGCATCATCCTTGCCGGATTTACCGCCGGCACTGCGGCATTCGAGCAATACCGCGAAAGAGCATACAAAACCGAAGCGCTCGAAGAAAAACTGGACGCCTGTGCCGGCGTCGCCCACCGCTATATCACCGGGCAGCCGGCAACAGGGGCAGAAAATGTTTTACCCCTGCTGCCTCCCGCAATACGCTTTACGTGGATTGACCTGCAGGGGCAGGTGCTCTTCGACAACCAGCTGGCGCAGGCAACGCCGCCCGACAACCACGCCGGACGGCCGGAAATACTGAAAGCCGCACGCGACGGCAAAGGCTCCGACATCCGCACCTCGACCTCCAACAACCGTGAATACCTGTACTACGCCAGGCGATTCGACCGGTACTACATCCGCATGGCATTGCCCTGCGACATCCACGTCCGCCATTTCCTCAAGCCCGGCAACGCGTTCCTGTACTACATCCTGGCGCTGTTCGGGATTGGACTGCTGTTTATAAACTACGTGGCCGGACGCTTCGGAAAATCCGTCCGCCAACTGCGCGACTTCTCCCTTGCCGCCGGCAGCGACCCGGCAGGCGCCGTCGAAGACATGCATTTCCCGGACGACGAACTGGGCGACATCGGCGCCAAAATTGTCCATGACTACGCCCAGCTCAAGGCGCAGGAAAGAAAAATCGCGCTGGAAAAAGAAAAACTGCTGCAGCACGTACAGCATTCCGCCGAAGGCATCTGCTTTTTCACCGCCGGCAGGAACGTGGCGTTCCACAACGCCCTCTTCCTGCAATACCTGAACATGCTCGACGAAGAAACGACCACCGACCCGGCGCGCATCCTCGACAACAAACTGTTTGCCGCTGCCGCCGAACCGTCCGGCGGCGGCGACAGCCGGCACACGGCGGAAATGCAAATCGACCGCCATGGAAAATGCTTTTTGCTGCGCGTAAACCGTTTTGACGACAACAGCTTCGAAGTAGTCCTCAACGACATCACCCGGTCGGAAAAAACGCGCCGCCTGAAGCAGGAACTGACCGGCAACATTGCCCACGAACTGCGGACGCCGGTAACCAGCATCCGCGGCTACCTGGAAACCATCCTCGAACAGCAGCTGACAACGGAAAAGGAACGGCAGTTCATACAGAAAGCCTACCGGCAAACGCTGCTGCTCTCGGAACTCATCCGCGACATGAACCTGCTGGTAAAACTGAAGGAAACCTCCGGCTCGTTTGCCCTGAAGCCGGTGGCCGTGGCGGACATTATAAAAATGGCGGCCGACGACATGGCCGCCCTGCTGGAAGCGCAGGACATAACGGTCGAAACCGATGTGCCCCAGGAAGCACGGGTCTTCGGTAACGAAAACCTGCTGTATGCCGTCTTCCGCAACCTCATGGAAAATGTCGTGCACCATGCCGGAAAACAGGTCAGGATAATCATCACGCAATACGCCGCCGACAGCGACTTCCTGCACTTTTCCTTTGCCGACACCGGCGCAGGCATTGCCGACCAGCGCCACCTCCCCCGCCTCTTCGAACGCTTCTACCGCGTCACGGAAGGACGTACCCGCGACACCGGCGGCACGGGACTCGGACTGGCGATCGTAAAAAACATCATCCTCTTCCACCGGGGAACCGTCACCGTCAAAAACCGCGCCGGCGGAGGATTGCAGTTCCTCTTCAGCCTCCCGGAAGCAAAGAATTAAGAATTAAGAATTAGGAATTAAGAATTGCCCGTGTGTGCGGTAATTCCCACGGGCGCCGGCGACCCGCACCCTGTGGGGAAGAAATTCCCCTGGGCGCCGGAGACCCACACCCTGAGGGGAAGAAATTCCCGCGGGCGCCGGAGCCCCACACCCTGCGGGGAAGAAATTCCCACGGGAGCCGGAGCCCCACACCCTGTGGGGAAGAAATTCCCGCGGGAGCCGGAGCCCCGCACCCGGGTAGCAGCTCCCATGGGATCCGGCATCTGTGCGGGGCAAGGTTGAAGGTCGAATGTTGAATGTTGAATGCGCTGCGCGCGGTAAAGCCGCTATCGCGGCAGGGTGAAAAGGTGAAGCACCCTTTCACCCTTTCACCCTTACACATGCAGCTCTTCGCCGGATAACAGGATTTCGTAAGCAAGCGGATTGTTTATATTAAAATCCTTTTCCCGGAAGGGATGCGGTTCGATGCGGCTATCCACATGACGCGTCAGTTTTAACAGGTCGACCTGGCGCTGGATGTGGTTGTCGTAGTCGTCAAACACCACGGCAATATCAATATCGCTCTGTTCATTAAAGTCGCCCTTTGAATAGGAGCCGAACAAAATGATTTTATCATAGTCAAACGCCGACTTTACCACCGCAGCGTATTTTTGCGCAATAGCTACAGCCTTTCTTTTATCCATAAACGTAGCTGTTTATTGTTGATTTCATTCATAGCCCTTATTTCCCGCAAATATACTCAAAATATTCCATTCCGCGCCAAAACAAACCTGTATGCCCGTGCAGAGGCGTGTTATTTTATTAGTGAAAATTTATTTTTTGTATTTTTGTGGCATCAATTGCCGATTATGGATATTGCATTTTACATGGGAATTACAGTCCGGATTATTGAGATTTTATTCTTCCTTTATCTTTTTTACATTGCGGTAAAAGATTTATACAAGCGCACCAAAAAGCGAACGCTTGCCGGCAATATGGCATACATCACCATAGCTATAAGTTATACTGTTCGCACAATAGTGAATTTGGTTGAATTTATAGTTTCAAAAAGCTGAAAGTTGAAAATTGCGCGAAGCGCGTAATGGCGTTAGCCCTTCATTAACTTCTCTAACTTCACTGTTCACTTTCAACTTTCAACTTTCAACTATTATACG
>JAIRYH010000035.1 GCA_031267855.1 Prevotellaceae bacterium | reverse complement strand
ATCTAAAAAAACAGGGCGGAGCTGGAAGCGGCGCTTCTTGAAGTTGAAAGAGAAAAGTTAAGACTTAAGAACTAAGATCTAAGAGTTGGCTGGCGCCAGCCAACTCTTAGTTCTTAGTTCTTAACTCTTAGTTCTTATTTTATGACTAAAAACCAACAAAATCATCCCGTGCCGGGCGAATTACGGAACATTGCCATCATCGGCTACGGCAACATGGGGCGCGTGCTGGAGCAGGCAGCCCGGGAGCGCGGGGTAGCAATAGCGGCCATTGCCGGTAAATTGCCCGGCAGCGACGTTTATGCCGAACTCTCGGCGCTCAACGCCGACGTTGACTGTATCATTGACTTTTCGCACCACAGCAATATCGAAAAAATCCTGCGGTATGCACGGGAAAACAACAAGCCGCTGGTGATTGCCGTTACAGGATTCAGCGAGGCGCAGCAGAAGCAGATACAGGCGGCGTCCGCCACCGTCCCCATCGTATTTTCGCAAAACCTGTCTTTGGGCGTGAATATATTAAAGGAGGTGGCGGTATACATCAGCCGCGCGCTCGGCAGCCGCTTCGACATCGAGCTGATTGAAAAGCACCACAACCGGAAGGAAGACGCACCGAGCGGAACGGCGAAAATGCTCCTCTCGGCGCTTTGCGCAACGGGTGAAAAAAATATAGTAAACGGCCGCCACGGACTCCAAAAGCGTGCCGAAAACGAAATCGGCGTACATGCGGTACGCGGCGGCACGATCGTGGGTGAACATTCCGTGATTTTTGCCGGCAACGATGAAATCATCGAAATAAAACACACGGCGCTGTCGAAACGCATTTTTGCCGACGGCGCACTCCGGGCGGCAGCGTTTTTAATATCACAGCCGGCAGGACTGTACGGGATGGACGAGGTGCTGTCCGCATCGAAGACCGAAGGCGCCATACATAACTAAAAAAATGCTAACTTTGCGACAGGCGACTTTCGACAGCATCCGGTCGCCCATCGCAAGTCGCAAAACCGAAAACAAATGGATACAGCCGAACAAATCATTGACTTTATTAAAACCGCCGTGAAGAAAACCCCGGCAAAGGCCTATATTCAAGGACACGTGAACCCTGTAAACGAGGTCGATTTACAGGTCTTTGCCGAAGAAAACACGGCAATTGCCACAGGCGATTATGCCGCACTGAACGCTTTTTTGGACGCGAACAAAGACCGTATTCAATTTTATCGTATGGAGGTAACGGCGCGTCATTCCGCTGTTCCGCTGACCGACTTGACAAAATACAACGCGCGCATAGAGCCGGGCGCAATCATCCGCGACCATGTAATGATAGGCGATAACGCCGTCGTCATGATGGGGGCGGTCATTAACATCGGAGCCATTATCGGGAAAAACACGATGATTGACATGAACGTGGTCGTGGGCGGTCGCGCCGAAGTAGGCGCCGGTTGCCATATCGGAGCGGGCACGGTACTTGCCGGCGTGATTGAGCCGCCAAGCAGCAAGCCGGTAGTCATAGAAGACGAAGCGGTGATAGGCGCTAATGCGGTGGTGCTGGAAGGCATACGGGTAGGCAAGGGGGCGGTCGTGGCCGCCGGTGCGGTCGTAACCGGCGATGTGGCGCCCGGTACGGTTGTGGCAGGCATGCCGGCGCGCTTTATTAAAAATAAAGACCCGAAAACGGCATCGAAAACGCAGATAGTAGATGCACTCCGGAATATTTAAATGATTGCATTGAACAGGGCAGTATAAAGCGCATACAAAAAAACGTTTGTAATTTTTATTTAAAGTAAAAAAATAATATAAAAATCCCCCTTGCTTTTGTTTTTAATATACTTTTTTTATTCTTGCCAGCTAAAAAAATATTGCTATGATGACACTCAATAACCATTTACCGGAAATTACCACTTCAAAAATCCGCCAGTTTGATGCATACTGTAATCGCTTCGAAAATGTTATCAGGCTTACCTTGGGACAGCCTTTATTCCCTACGCCGTCGCCGGTGAAAGCGAAAGCAATAGAAGCGATAAACCATAACATTACCTATTATACGCCCAATACCGGCGCACCGGCAGCGATTGAAGCCGTGTTGGAATACTGCAAAGCGCAGCTTAATCTGCAGTATGCCAAAGATGAAATCATCCTTACGGTCGGCTCATCCGAAGCCTTGACGGTTGTGCTCCGCACGTTGCTTAACGATGGGGATGAAGTATTGATTCCCGCGCCGGTTTATCCGGGATATGAACCGTTGGTTAAGTTGTATGGGGCAACTGTAAAGCCGGTAGATACTTCCGCCAACGGATTTGAGCTGACGCCGGATGTTTTGGAACAATATGTCACCCCGCGTACCAAATGCATTATTATTACCGACCCGAATAACCCCACAGGCGCCATGATAAGCCGTAAAAACCGTGACGCACTGGCGGACTTCCTGGCTGAAAAAGACATATATATTATTGCCGACGAGGTTTATAACCGGATTATCTACACCGATGATTACCGCTCGTTCGGTACTTATGAAAAATTACGCGAAAAACTCATCATTGTCAATTCTTTTTCAAAATCGCACAGTATGACCGGCTGGCGCATCGGCTACCTGCTTGCCTGTCGCTCATTGCTGCAACAATTGACGAAAGCCCATCAGTATTATGTAACTTCGGCTTGTTCGGTAACCCAGTATGCCCTGCAAGCGGTAAATGACCCGCAAACCGAAACGGAACTGGCGGCAATGGTGCGGAGCTATAAAGCATGCCGCGACTATGCGTATTCGTTTATTACACAGCTTGGGTTCGGTGGCTGCAAGCCGCAGGGCGCTTTCTATCTGTTTGCGTCCATCGATAAATTCGGGCGGGACAGCGATACGTTCTGCCGCCGCCTGGTGGAAGAACAGGGTGTTGCCGTCATATCGGGAAGCAGCTTCGGCGAGGCGTATGGCAATTATATACGCATCTCGTACTGTGTAGATTTAGACTTGTTAAAGAAAGCATTGGATAAGGTAAAACTGTTTGTGGAAAGATGGTAGAAGAAGTACAGGTAAAGCTAAAAACTGCTTAGCGATGTTGCCTATATGCCTGTTTCCATAAGTTGCAGAATATGATTCTTGGAATATTTTCCCGGCATTTTGTTGCCCATAAACGCCATAAGAGCCTATATATTTTCGTTTTCCCGCCTGCGCAGCAATGCGTAATAAATTGGGCGAATGGCATGCGGCATTTCATCATAGTGCAAGTCTGCCCTGATTTGTATTTTCGGCGCAACCGGGATTTGCCGCACCGCAATGGAATCACGGTACGTACAATGCAAACTGTCTTCTACCCGCAATTGGTATACTTTGCTGCATGTTACGGCATACGTCGCTTCTTTTGATATTCCCTGTTCCCAGTCGTAGGCAACATACTGTCCTTCTGTTTTTAAAGCAAGCTTATCGCCTTCGGAAAATACCGTGTCACAGGCGAAGATAACTTTATTTTTGTTGCAGTGGTACAGTTTTGCCAGAAATATTTCTTCCGTACCTGCCGAAGTCAATGTGGCATGCCGCAAGGTGGTGGTGTCGCGAAACAGTCCGGCAATATACACATGTCCTTCCCTGTCATGTGTCAATGCCCGTGGAAATTCTTCCGCTTTTCCGCCCATTACGTTTATTTCCTGCAGGCGTCCTTTTCCGTCGAAGGAAGCTGCAAATACGTCGCAATAGCTGTTGTTCAAGCCGATGGTATCCCGGTCAAAAATTAACGGAGCAGAATATAAGCCGGTAATAATGATATGTCCCCACGGATGGTGCAGGATATCGAACAGTTGGTCATAAGCCGCACTGCCTATCTGCTTTTGCCACAGCAAGCCGCCGGCGCTGTCGAAAGCCGCCATGAACATGTCGCGGCTGCCGTAAGATTCCAAAACGGTATTGTCAAGAAAGAGTGAGTCGGAGAAATTGCCGGCTACTATTGATTTTCCACCTTCCAGCCCTATTATGCAATCTGCTGTGGCCGCCCGTCCCGACACATTGCCGTGTACCCGCAGGATTTCACCTGCCGGCGAACAGCATGCCATAAAAACAGCATGGTGCTCATTATTCAGCGGGGATATCGTGGCTGTTCCCAAATGCATGGCGGCAGTGCAATGACCGGCAATCCATAAAAGGCTGTCCTTGACATGGAGTGCTGAAACACGGTCGTCGCCAAGCCCACCGAATGATTTTATCCACAGCAGGGTGCCGAGTGAATCAAGGCACCCTATAAAAGCGTCGGAGGCTTTGTTTGCTTTGATAATATGTTGTTCATCAAGACGCAGCTGCCTTTCGAAATAGCCTCCGAAATATACGCTGCCGAGGCTGTCAACGGCTATGGAAGTAATATAATCGCTGCGTTTTGCGCCGAACGACTTTACCCATTTCAGTTCGCCATCGGCGGCATACAAGCTGATGAACAAATTATAGTTTTTTTCGCCGGACTGCCAACTATCAAATGCAATGTTTCTGCCGTGAAAACCGGCAGTGTAAAGCATTCCGGCAGGCGATACGGTCATGGCGGTGGGATAATCGTTGCCCGGTCCTCCGGCAGGTTTTGCCCACAATACGTTACCTTCGGGATCCAGTTTAAGCAGGAAAATATCTTCTTCGCCTTTGGAAGCCAGATGGAATGATCCGAAACGAATGCTGTCGGAAAAACTTCCGGTTAAATAAATATTCCGTGCCGTATCACAAGCCGTACCGCCTATACGGTTATCGGCAGCGCCGTGGGCTTGCACCGCCCATTGCCAGCGGAGCTGCTGGGCATAACCCGGCGCATGGTATAATAGCCCCATAAAAACGGTGGCAGTGGAAAACAATAGACGTTGTATTGCCATGCTATGGTAATTTTATAAACATTTTAGACAGCCATCCGGCGTTTGTTTGTAACTGCAACAAATATTCGCCCTGTGACAGTTGTAAAATCGGAATTTGCAGCGCCATTTCATTACCCGTCCGCCGGGACTCGCCAAATACCGAGCCCGTTCCTATGCCAATAATACGGTAGTATAAAATTTCCGCAGGCGCAATGATCGTAATCCGTTCGGTGGCCGGATTCGGGTATATCACGAAATCAACCGGTTTTTCCATATCGATAACAACCGGTTTTGTGAGGCTTCTTTCGCACCCGTTGCTGTTGTTCGAAACAGTTAAGGTCGTATTATAGGTTCCCGGATTCCAGTA
>JAIRYH010000034.1 GCA_031267855.1 Prevotellaceae bacterium | reverse complement strand
CGCAAGGGTTTTCAGAGGTTTTTATCAAGAAGTTTTTAACAAGCATGTGCTTCAGCTGTGAGAATCCGGCTGCAAAGGTAATAAGAATTTTTGAAATGCAAATTTAATTATGAATTATGAGTTATGAGTTGCGGCAGGCGATCAATGGCGTAAGCCAACTTTTAGTTCTTAGTTCTTAACTCTTAGTTCTCAGTTCTTAATTCTCAGTTCCGGGATAATCCAATCTTTTTATTACCTTTGCAGAACTTTTGGCAAGTAATATCTCTTCATGAATAAAAGAATTAAACGGGTGCTGTTTATTATTATTTTACTGTTGTCTTTGCTGTGCATTGGCTACATCGTAAAAAAACTGGTTACGACCTATAATATCTGCTATAAAAATAACGTGCCGGAAAGCGCTTTCCTGTACGTTCCCACGGGCGCCACGCTGGCAACGGTTATTGACAGCTTGCAGGCCGGCGGTCTGTTGCTTGACGGGGAAACTTTTTTAGCCGCATCGCGGGAGCCGCAGCATCAAACGCTCAAAGTCTGCCCCGGACGCTACCATCTGGAACAGGGGATGAACAATACGGAGATCCTGCGCATGCTCAAATTCGGCTGGCAGGAGCCGGTAAAACTGGTTGTTGCCGGGGCGATTCGCACAAAAGGGAAACTGGCGGCAGCGCTTTCCCGTTATGTAGAGCCTGATTCGGCAACGCTGGCGCGGCTATTGTCCGACGAAAGCCTCCTGCAAAGTTTCGGTTACACGTCCGCCACGGTGCCGGGCATGATTGTCCCGAATACTTACGAAGTGTACTGGAATATCAGCGCAGAAGAACTTTTGCAGCGGCTGCATGCGGAAAATGTAAAATTCTGGAACGGGGTGCGCATGCGGCGGCTCGCAGTCATCGGACTGACGCGCGACGAAGCCATTACGCTGGCGTCTGTTGTCAATGAAGAAACCAATAAAACCGACGAGATGCCGCGCGTGGCAGGCGTTTACATGAACCGGCTGAAAAAACGCATCGCCCTGCAAGCCGACCCTACCTTAAAATATGCATGGAATGATTTTGCGTTAAGACGGGTGCTGAACAGGCATAAATCTATTGATTCGCCCTACAATACTTACAAGTATCCCGGATTACCGCCGGGCCCTATTTGTGTTCCGTCCATTGCGGCCATTGACGCCGTGCTGTATTATGAGCAGCATGATTATCTCTATTTCTGCGCCGATGCCGGATTTACCGGTTACCACGTATTTGCGCAAACGCTCGCGCAGCATAATAAGAATGCTGCCAAATACCGGCAAGCGCTGAATCTAAGAAAAATTTACCGGTAGCCCAACAGCTCGTCTACCACTTTTTTTAAGCCGGTACTCGCCGGCTCCCTGAGGAATTTTACATTCGGTACATTGGCATGTACTTCCTTTGGATCTACCACGTATTTCGGCGCCTTCGCCGGGACATATTGCAGTAATCCGGCGGCGGGATAAACAGCTAATGAAGTTCCCACCACAATGTAGAAGTCGGCGGCGGCGCTTATCCGGGCAGCGCTTTCAATCAGGGGCACCGCCTCGCCGAACCACACAATATGCGGACGCAGCGGAGCGCCCTGCGGGTCGGTCATTTTATCATTGAGCTCCCAGCCGTCAATCGCTACAACGTATTCGGGACGAACCGTGCTGCGGGCTTTTTTGAGTTCGCCGTGCAAATGCATCACGTTCGTCGAACCGGCACGTTCGTGCAAATCGTCGACATTTTGCGTAATGATGTGTACTTCGTAAGCCTGTTCCAGGCGCACCAGCTCATGATGTCCTGCGTTGGGCTGCACTTCCTGCAGCTGCCTGCGCCGCTGATTGTAGAATTCCAGCACCAGCGGGCGATTTCGCAGCCACCCCTCATAGGTAGCCACATCTTCCACACGGTACTGTTCCCACAGCCCGCCGCTATCGCGGAAAGTGCTGATGCCGCTTTCGGCGCTGATGCCTGCGCCCGATAATACGACTACTTTTTGCATGGTACGCGAATAATATAAATTGTTGCTAAACGACCGCGGGTTATTTCCATTCGTCGGGATGATCCCGCCATTGCCTGAGCGTTTCGATGTCTTGTGCGGCAACGTATCCGCAGGCCAGTGCTTCTTCAATTAACGTGATATAGTTAGTGAGCGTATAAAGCACGCAGTCGGATTTTTCAAAGCTGCGGCGCGAGGTGTCGAAGCCGTAACTGAAAATCGCGACCATTCCCAATACATCGGCGCCTGCCTTGCGCAGGCTGTCCACGGCGGCGAGGCTGCTGCCGCCGGTAGAAATCAGGTCTTCTATGACCACGACGTTACTCCCTGCCGGCAATTCGCCTTCAACAATGTTGCCCAAACCGTGTGTTTTCGGCGTCGAACGGACATATACAAACGGTTTTTTCAACTGTTCGGCTACCAGTATGCCATGAGCAATTGCGCCTGTAGCAACGCCTGCAATGACGTCTGCCGCCTTGAATTTCTTTTGTACAACGTCCGCCAGGCTTTCGGAAATAAGCTTGCGGACTTTCGGGTACGACAAGGCTATACGATTGTCGCAATAAATGGGCGCATGCCATCCCGACGCCCAGACAAAAGGCTTTCCGGCATTCAATTTTACGGCGTTTATTTGCAAAAGCTCGCGGGCAATAATTTTTTCTGTCGAATTCATAGTATCTTTGTAGTCTAAATTTATAAGCAATGATTAAAATTTTCTTTAACGACCGCTTGCTTGCTTTGTCCGACAACTGGATAGAAAGCGCAGCCGACGTAAATGCCATAGCGCGCAAAGTTACAAAAAAATCGGATATTGCCGGGCAGGTAACTGCTTTTCTGGAAAGCGCACAGTGGCGCGCATTGTGGCTGGTTGCAGACAATGTGCCGGCATTATTTGAAGCGGTGAAAAAAACATTTACATACGTGGAAGGCGCAGGCGGCCTGGTGCGCAGGACGACGGGCGAAGTATTGATGATTTTCCGCAATAATCGCTGGGACCTGCCGAAAGGGCACCGCGAAGCGAATGAAAGCATCGAGGAAACCGCCCTGCGCGAAGTGGAAGAAGAGTGTGGCATCAGCGGATTGCAGCTGATGAACCGGATTACGGAAACCTACCACATCTATCGCGACAATGAAACAACCGTCTTAAAACGCACGGACTGGTACGCGATGAGCTATGAAGGCACAGCCATGACGGTGCCGCAAACCGCCGAAGGTATCACCCGGGCGGAATGGAAGCCGGTAAGCGAACTCCCGGCTATCTTGCCCACGGTTTACTGTTCGATTTACGAAGTGTTTTGCGCAGCAGGATTCTAAAAAGGGCGGAAAGGGACGAAAGCATACGGATTATTTACGCCAGCACCGGTTTTCATTTCCGAACTTTTCTGCGTATATTTGCACGTCATTTTAAACAACCGCATATATGAATGAAAACACCAAAAAGGCGAGGTTGGGAACAGGATACAGGTTATTTAAAAGTTATGTACGATTTTATCATGATAAGCTATATTACCGGAAAA
>JAIRYH010000099.1 GCA_031267855.1 Prevotellaceae bacterium | reverse complement strand
ATGCCGCCAAAGCCGGTAGCTTCCGGACGAATCAGCGAGCCGCCCCATGTCAGGCTTTTTCCGGTCAGCACGCCGGTGTTTTCGCGTGCCAGCTTCCGGTACATGCCGTAGAGATAGCCGATTTCGCGCCCTCCTACGCCGATATCTCCGGCCGGCACGTCCGTGTCCGGGCCTATGTGGCGCCACAGCTCCAGCATAAACGCCTGGCAGAAGCGCATGATCTCGGCATTTGATTTCCCCTTCGGGTCGAAGTCGGAGCCGCCCTTTCCGCCGCCCATGGGAAGGGTGGTCAGCGCATTTTTGAAGGTCTGCTCGAAGCCTAAAAATTTCAGCGTCGATGGCGTAACCGCCGGATGGAAGCGCAGCCCGCCCTTGTAGGGACCGATGGCGTTGTTGAACTGTACGCGGTAGCCCAGGTTGATCTGCACATTCCCGGCATCGTCCTGCCATACGACCTTGAACGTGAATATCCGGTCGGGCTCCACCATCCGCTCCAGAATGCGGTATTTGAAGAACTCGGGATGCTGCTCATAGACGCCTTCCACCGATTCCAGGACTTCCCGAACTGCCTGCAGGTACTCCTTTTCGTGACCGTACGTCTTTTCGAGGTAGGTCATAATTTCTTTTGTTTTCATAATTGTTTTAACAAGTTAATGGGTTAAATATAATTCTCAATTCTTAATTCCTAATTCTCCCATGTGGTTCCGCTGTGGAGCAGGTCGTCCACGTTTTTGATGGTAGCGGTCGACTGCACAGCCAGCACCTGGTCGCGGACGTTATCATCATAGGTCTTGTCGTTGACCGCCCGGATGACGCCCAGGGCAACGGGGAAATCCGGCGCCTGCATGTTGATAAGCATCATGTGTATGCCGGGATTGGTTTCCTGTGCATTGTGCACCAGTATGTCCTTTTCCGTTATGCCTTTTTCGCCGATGCGCACAATCTTCAGCTGCAGCCCGTCAAGGATCAGTCCCTTGTCGCGGTTGATGCCGAAAATCATGGGCTCGCCGTGGCGCAGCACAATGGTGCGTTCTTCGCGGACGGTTTTACCGGTAATATCGGCGTGCGTGCCGTCATTGAAGATTACGCAGTTTTGCAGTATTTCCGTCACCGCCGTGCCGTCGTGCCGTGCCGAGGCGATCATGATTTCGCCGGTCAGCTTCATGTCCACGTCCAGCGTGCGGGCGAAGAAAGTTCCGCGCGCCCCCAGCACCAGCTCGCCCGGATTGAAGGGGTGTTCCACTGTTCCGAAAGGGGATGTCTTGGTAACTTTTCCCAGCTTCGACGTCGGCGAATACTGTCCTTTTGTTAACCCGTAAATCTGGTTATTGTGCAGCAGGATATTGATGTCGATATTCCGCCTGATGGCATGGATAAAGTGATTGCCGCCGATGGCCAGGGCGTCGCCGTCGCCGGAAATCTGCCATACGGTCAGTGCGGGGTTTGCTACTTTCACGCCGGTGGCAATGGCCGCCGCGCGTCCGTGGATGCCATGGAAGCCGTACGTATCCATATAGTAGGGAAAGCGGGAGGCGCAGCCGATGCCGGATACAAAGACGAAGCGTTCCTTCGTGTAGCCGAGCATGTCGCAAATTTCGGGAAAGGCGCGCTGGACGGCGGCAAGTATCGGATAGTCGCCGCAGCCCGGACACCATTTCACTTCCTGATTGCTTTTAAAATCCTGGGGCGTGTATTGGCTATTAGTTGAAAGTTGAAAGTTGGCTGGCGCCAGCCAACTCATAATTCTTAATTCTTAATTTCATTGACGGCGTTTATGATTTCCGTTACCATAAACGGCTGCCCCTGCACTTTATTGTACTGATGGTAGCAGAACTCCGGATGCCGGTTGCGGAGATAGCCGGCAAATTGTCCGTTATTCAGTTCGCACACGAGGATGGTTTTAAATTTTTTAAACACGTCGGCCGTATTTTTGGGCAGGGGATGGATGCAGTCGAAATGCGCCAGCGCTACCCGTTTTTTCTCGGACTGCAGCTGCTTCACCGCCGTGTAAAGGTGTCCGAAAGTCCCGCCCCATCCGACAAGCAGCACGTCGCCGTCCTGCGCGCCGACGACTGTCAGCGGCGGCATAAAATCGGCAACCCTTTCCACCTTTTCGGCGCGTTCCCGGATCATTTGCTCATGTACCAGCGGGTCGCTGGAGACAAAGCCGTCGCTGTTTTTTTCCAGTCCGCCGATGCGGTGCATCAGTCCGGGCGTACCCGGCAAGGCCCACCGGCGCGTCAGCCGCTTATCGTCGCGGTGAAACGGGAAGTAGGGCGCTTCGTCTTCGCCGACAAGCGGCGGGACAATTTCGGGATAGTCCTGCATCCGTGGAATGCGCCAGGGTTCCGATCCGTTGCCCACAAATCCTTCGGAGAGGAGGATGACGGGCATCATGTGTTCCATGGCCAGCTTTGCCGCCCAGAAGGCCGCGTCGAAGCAGTGCGACGGCGAATGTGCCGCCATGACAACCATCGGGCATTCGCCGTTGCGGCCATAGAGCGCCTGCAACAGGTCGGTCTGCTCCGTTTTCGTCGGGATGCCGGTGGAAGGGCCGCTGCGCTGCACGTCAACAACCACCAGCGGCAATTCCGTAATCACCGCCAGCCCGAGGGCTTCACTCTTGAGCGACAGTCCGGGACCGGAAGTCGCGGTAACCGCCAGGTTGCCGGCAAATGCCGCGCCGATAGCCGTGCAAATGCCGGCGATTTCATCTTCGCACTGCAGGGTTTTTACGCCAAGGTCCTTGCGGGCGGCAAGCTCTTCCAGGATGCTGGTCGCCGGCGTAATGGGATAGGAGCCGCAAAACAGGGGGCGTCCCGATTTCTCGGAAGCGGCAATAAAGCCCCATGCCGTAGCCTGGTTCCCGTTGATATTACGGTAGGTTCCTTTGGCATATCTGGCCGGCTTGACGTTATAGGTATTGTGGATGGCCTGTATGTTGCCCGCATAGTTGAATCCGTCCTGCAGCACCTTTTTGTTGGCGGCAATCAAGTCGGGACGCCGGGCAAATTTCTTTTCAAAGTAATTAAAGGTCGCCTGCAGCGAGCGGTTAAACAGGTAAAAGCAAATGCCCAGTGCAAACATGTTTTCGCTGCGCACGATGGCTTTTGCATCCAGGCCGCTGTCCTTTAAGCTTTCTCTGGTCAGCGAAGTAACCGGCGCATAAATCAGGGTGCGGTCTTCCAGTTTCAATTCCCCGACCGGGTCGCCGGTAGTGAAGCCGGCGCGCGCCATGCGTTTCTCTTCAAACGCATCGGCGTCCACGATGACGGTTGCCGTCGGTTTTGTCCGGCAGGCATTGGCCCGCAGGGCGGCGGGGTTCATGGCCACCAGCACGTCGCACAGGTCGCCGGGCGTGTGCACGTCACCGCTGCCGATGTGTACCTGAAAGCCGGAAACGCCGGCTATGGTATCCTGCGGCGCGCGGATTTCGGCAGGGAAATCGGGGAACGTAGAAAATTCATTGCCCGTCAACGCGGCTGCATCGGTAAACAGCGTGCCGGTTAATTGCATTCCATCGCCGCTGTCGCCGCTGAAACGAATGACAACATCTTTTATATCTACAATTTTATGTGGCATGAGGGGGGATTTACGGATTTACAGATTTACGGAATTGCGCTTCTTTTAGCTTTAGTTTTTTTGAATTCAGAGTACAAAGGTAATAATTTTTATCATTCCGCATACCTTTCCAAGGAAATCTTTTTAAAGGCGGAAGAAGGATTTAAAAAATTAAAAATGCATGCTCAATATTCCGAATTATTCCGGCATATTACAAGGTTGAAGGTTGAATGCGCTGCGCGCGGTGATGTGGTAACAGTGGCGTGTCATTATACATAATCTATGCTTCTTCTGCAATGCGCCACAAATCGGTTGTTGTAATAAGACGGCTATAGCCTTTTTGAAGCAATCCGTTGACTAATTTCCTGTCGCCTGTCCACAGCCGGGCATCCAGGTGCATGGAAAGAGCGACGAAAGCAAAATCATCGAAATCAATATCAGATACCCATACCCGCG
>JAIRYH010000085.1 GCA_031267855.1 Prevotellaceae bacterium | reverse complement strand
TGTTGCGCAAAACGGATGAGAATGCATCCAGGTTTTCCAGCGTATGATTGAGGTGCCCGTTCTTTGCGCCAAGCGTTCCGGTAATTTGTTCGACATGCTGCAAACTTTGCCGCAAACTGCTTATGCCGGCTTCCATGTTTTTTTGCGTTTCATCGGTTAAGATATTGTTGACGGCAGTGATGGTGTTATTCAGGTTGGCGAGCAGCCGTTCCGCCTGCTCTTTCAGCGGCATCAGCGATTGCAGCATGTCCGGTTCAATGCCTGACGGCAGGCTGCTTCCCGAAGCGGCGATGACGGGGCTGTCGCCGATTAAAATGCGGATGGCATTCCCGCTCATCAGTCCGGTCGAGTAAATTTGCGCCACGGAATTGTCGGGAATACTGTACTGCTTTTTAATATGCACGGTTACCCGGAATTGCTGCCGGTCTTCTTCGTAGATTATATCGGAAACAGCGCCTATTTTCAACCCTTTCAGGAATACCGACGACGAAGCCGCCAGCCCGTCTACCTGTTCGTAATTGATGTAATAGGCATCGTGGGTATTGAAAATATCTCTTCCCTTGAGGAAATCGAATAGCCAGTACATGCCTGCAATGATCACGAAGGCATAGATTCCTAGTTTAACTTCTTTTTTAATTTTCATGTTTATTTATTTTGATAGTTTTATTATTTTGTTGTCCTGGATAGCCACCACAAAGGCGCGTGGATACTCGCCGCGCAGGCTGTCGCATAATGCGCGTGCCTGCTCTTCCGTTTCAAAGTTGCCGGTCGTGTATTTATACAACTGTTCGTCGGGGAAGCACCGGACGTCTTTCAGCGCTGCAAATTCGGGGGCGTTCGGCGGACGCTTTACGGATATGGCATAAATTTGTACGGCATACGTTACGGGATGGTGTGCCGTCGGTTTGGGCGCGATACGTGCAGGGGTAGCGGATGCCGTTGGCGTCCGGCTTTGGCCGGCAGCAGTGGCGGCAGTCCGGGCGGCGGTCTGCACGATGCTTTCCTGGCTTGGCTTGGGCTTCCGCTCGTAGTGCGATTTATAGCTGGAAAACGCCGCCGCAATACATTTTGCAATGCTTTCCCGTGTTTTATCCTGCTTCAGCAATGCTTCCTCTTCGGGATTGGAAAGAAAGCCGACTTCTATCAACACACTGGGCATGGCGGTGCGCCAGATAACCAGCAGCGGTTGCTGCTTGATGCCCCTGTTCTTTTTTATCGGGGAATCTTTTTCCATCTCGTCCTGCACTATGGAAGCAAACATTAAACTTTGGTCGAAGTAGGAATTTTGCATGAGCGAAAAAATGATGAACGATTCGGGCGATTTGGGGTCATAGCCTTCGTACCTGGTGGCATAGTCTTTTTCAAAAGTGATCACGGCGTTTTCACGCTGTGCTACTTCCATGTTCCGGTCCGACTGGTCCATCCCCAGGATGTAGGTTTCGAAGCCGCCGGTAGATGTATTCCGCCGGTCCAAAACACTGTTGGCATGAATGGAAATAAAAAAATCTGCGTTGTTCCGGTTGGCAATATTGGTGCGTTCCGTCAATTCCACGAAAACGTCGGTATCGCGCGTATAGATCGTTTCGACGTCGGGATGGATTTCGTTGATGAATGCGCCTGCCCGCAGGGCGATGTCAAGCACCACATCTTTTTCTTCCAGCTGTTTTCCCACCACGCCGGGATCGACACCGCCATGCCCGGCGTCAATAACCACCCTGCGGATTTGAATACCCCCGGCTCCTGCCTGTGCCTGCAACAATTCCGCACATGCCGCCGCCGGCAGCAGCAGGCACAGGCATCGTAAAATATTTTTGAGGCTTGGTATCATTCTTTTTTTTAATATAGTTTAGTGAATAAAAAAAATCAACTAACTTTGCGAGATGTTTTGCAAAAATAGCATAATTATTTTGAATAATCCTTCTTGAAAACACTATATTCATACTTTTTCCTTATTTTATTTCTGCAGCCCTGTTTGTCGAACGGCTTCAACAGCCATGCACGCGACACGGCGGCAAACAGGCAGGATACCCTGTTTTCAGGCACCGCCGGCGATTCGACCGCCATGGCCGACTCGCTGCCGCCGTCAGCCGATTCTCTGGCCGTGGAAAGAAAAAACTCACTGGACTATCCCGTGTTCAGCAAGGCGAAAGACTCCATCATTTATGATTTTACGGGACAGGACCGGATGATTTACTACTACGGCAATGTTTTGGTGAAATATGGCGACGCCATGGAAATGGCGGCCGACTACATGGCCTACAATTCCAGCACACGCATTGTCTTTGCATCGGGCAGGCAGGATTCCACCGGCGCGTGGGTGGGCGAGCCGGTGATGAAAGAAAGCGGGAAAGAGTATGCCATGAAAACGATATATTATAATTTCGGGTCGCGAAAGGCGCGCATCAACAATGTCCTCACGCAGGAGGGCGACGCCTACCTGCACGGAACGATCATCAAGAAAATGCCGGACGACGCCGTCAATGTTGCCCAGGGGAAATATACCGTCTGCGATGCAGAGCACCCGCATTTTTATTTGCACCTGTCGCAGGCACGGATAACGCCGGGGCCGAACAGCCAGACGGTTTTCGGACCGGCCTACCTGGTCATTGAAGATGTGCCGACGCCTTTATTCCTTCCGTTCGGGTTTATCCCGAAACACAGCAGCCGGAGCGGCGGATTCCTTTTCCCGAGTTTCGGCGAAGAAGCGGCGCGCGGCTTTTATGTAACCGGCATCGGCTGGTATTTCGTCTTCGGCGAATACTTCGACCTGGCGCTCACGGCAGATTATTTTACGCTGGGTACCTACGGCTTTCAGGCCGTGTCGCGCTACAAGAAAATGTACAAGTTCGACGGGTCGTTCAATCTGCAGTGGCGGGAAAATGTGTCGGGGCTCCAGGGCTCGTCCGACTACAGCTCCTCGCGCGAATTTTCCATTAACTGGCGGCACCAGCAGGATGCGAAAGCCAATCCCAACATGTCGTTCGGCGCAAGCGTTTCCTTCATGACCTCGTCGTTCAGGAAGAACAACAGCCAGGCGAACCCGCAAATGGCGCTGCAGTCGAATGCGCAGTCGAGCATTTCGTTCCGCAAATCGTGGGAAGGCTCGCCGTTCAACCTTTCGGTCAACCTGACCCACAGCCAGAACATGCAGGACAGCTCGTATGCCCTGACACTGCCCAACCTTACCTTCACCATGAACACCATCTACCCCTTCAAGCGGAAGAATGCGGCGGGCAGGGAACGCTTCTACGAGCGCTTCGCCCTGGGCTACTCCACCACGTTCGACAACAAACTCCGCTTCAAGGAATCGGAATGGGGAAGCCCCGACTTCTGGTCAAAAATGGAAAACGGCATGAAGCACAACTTCAACATCCAGCTGCCGTCGTTCAACCTGCTAAGCCATATCCAGCTTGCCCCCAGCGTCAGCTACGGCATGACCATGTTTTTCCAGACCCTGAACAGAAGCTACGACGACATGAAAAAAACGGTGGACGAAGCAAAAAGCAGCACCTTTTCGGGACTCTACCTCAGCCACGACCTCAGCTTCGGCATCTCGGCAAGCACCCGCCTGTACGGGACATTTACCTTCGGGCGCAACTCCTTTATCCGGGCTTTCCGGCACATGATTTCACCAAGCATCAGCGCCTCGTTCCGCCCCGACCTCGTGACATGGGGATGGAACAGCGGATACCAGACCTACCGGAGAGACAGCACCGACGTCGAATACTATTCCTACGCCGGCGTCTACCAGCCTGCCGGCAGGGGACGGTCGGCAGGCATCAGCTTCTCGCTGGGCAATAACCTTGAAATGAAAATCCGCAACGACAAGGATACCGCCAACGGCGGAACCACCAAACTGAAACTGATTGACAACCTCAGCATGGGCAGCAGCTACAACTTCCTGGCAGATTCCATGAAACTGTCGAACATAAGCATGTCCCTGAACACAAACATCGCCGGAAAAGTGGCCGTCAACGCCAATGCCTCCTTCGACCCCTATGCCGTCGACTACGGCGGCAGGAGAACAGGCAAATATGCCGTAAACGCCGGACAGGGACTCGCACGCCTGATCACCTTCGGCTTTTCGTTCGGCTACCAGTTCAAGGGCGGCGACAACGGCTTCAGAAACCATGCGCCCTCGCTCGACGGCATCCAGCACTTCCACCCCGAAACAGGCGAATACCTCTATACCGACTACCGCTTCTACCAGGACTTCAAGGCGCCCTGGTCGCTGGGATTCAACTATTCGTTCAACTATAACACCAGCTACACGCAGAACCCCCTGGGCGAAGGAATAAAACAAAACAACTACGTGCAGTCGCTCGGACTGAACGGGCAGATAAAACTGACCGAACGCCTGAACGTCTCGGCGTCGTCGGGGTTCGACTTCAAAAATTTGAAACTGACGGTAACAACCTTTAACATCCATTACGATCTCCACTGTTTCGAATTTGCCGTGTCGTGGACGCCCTTCGGCAGTTACCGGAGCTGGAACTTCCACTTCAACGCCAAATCATCCATGCTGGCCGACCTGCTGAAATACGAAAAACATGCCAGCTACCTGTACTAAATCCTGAACATATTTAATCATGAAAAAACATCTCCTGCCATTATGTCTGCTGCTCACGGCCGCATCGATCACGGCACACGGCATGGTGCAGGACACGGCCACCGTACGCCGGCTGCCGCCCCCCGCGCCGGTGCTGCCGCCATACTTCACACCCCTTTACAACAGCGCGCTCCTGAAACCCCTGAAACTTGACTTCTCCATCGACCCGCTGCTCGCCGGCGAATCGTCCGGCGACCTGCTTGATCAGCGAAACCTGCGCTACGTCCGCAGCATGGAGCAGCAGGTCATCGCCGGCCTGCGCGAAGAAAGCCGGAAAATGCAGCTCAACGCCGCCCTCTCCATAGGACTGTCCCTCTGTACCTGGGGCGCGCTGACGGAAGAAAGCATACGGGGCTACATCAATTACCGGAACGACCGGCGCAGCCAGGCCCCGCCGCCCCCCCCCCCCCCCCCCCCCCCCCCCCCCGCAAAAAAACACCGAAAAAAAACAGAGAGTGGTGGGT
>JAIRYH010000083.1 GCA_031267855.1 Prevotellaceae bacterium | reverse complement strand
CGGTAATATATTATTTCTTTTCGTTTTCATTTTCTATCAATTAATAATTTTATTCTGTTGCAGAATCAACTTTTCATGCCGCTATTCATGCCCTCGAAAAACACTGCGAATTATTCATGCCACAATCGTTTGTTATTAAAAGTTTAAATTTTCAAGTATGGAAATCATGCCGCTTTTCACCTCATTACTGTTGCGTTCTACTTTTGTTTTTATGCTTATCAAACTGGGTTTTATCATTTTTTGACCTCGTCTTTCTTTTTCCCGTTTGCCGTGAAACTTGACCTGTAAAGTCAATCGGGGTCTAATATTAGAAAGAGCAGCAGCATAACACCATTATGCGCATGAATAAATCAATTAAGTGTAACATTTAACAACCATTAGCTTATGAGAAAAAAATGCTTTTATCGAGGATGGATCATCCTCTCTTTCACTTTTCTTTCGCAAATAGCATTCGGGCAATCGTCCCAAATAACCGGGATCGTTACCGATGCTTCCACGGGAGAAACGCTGATTGGCGTAACGGTATCCGAAAAAAGCGCCAATGCCAATGCGGTAATGACCGATCTTGACGGCAGGTACTCAATTACCGCCCAGGCGGGCGCAACGCTTGTATTCTCTTATGTAGGATATGAAACGCAGGAAACAACCGTGTCGGGCGCTACACTGGACATAGCCATGAAACCCGGCCTGACCGAATTGGACGAAGTGATCGTCGTGGGCTACGGCAGCGTACGCAAGGGCGATTTGACCACTGCCATATCGACCGTGTCGAACAAAGAGATAGACCAGCGACCGATTATCTCTGCCGCGCAGGCGATCCAGGGAAAAGCCGCCGGCGTGATGGTCATGCAGCCCAACGGTTCGCCGGGCGCAGACCTGACCATTCGCGTGCGCGGCACCACTTCATTCAATGCCAGCAACGACCCGCTCTATGTGGTGGACGGCGTGCCGGTAGACAACATCAACTTCCTCTCGCCAACCGACATTGAAAACATCCAGATTTTGAAAGATGCTTCTTCGGCTGCCATCTACGGGTCGCGCGCAGCCAATGGCGTGGTGATTATTACCACCAAAGCCGGGAAAGCGGGCGACGCCAGAATTACGTTCAACGCGCAGCTAAGCATCAGTGAAGTGGCAAAGCGGATAGAATCGCTCAATGCCGCGCAGTACAAGGAACTGATGGACGAAATTCGCCCGGGCGCCATACCTGCGGGCACAACGGATGTGATCGACTGGTGGGACGAGGTCTATCGCACCGGCATCACGCAGAACTACCAGTTCTCCGTATCCAAAGGCAACGACAAGTTTAACTACTATCTTTCGGCAGGGTATCTGGACGAAAAGGGCGTATTAAATTCCGCCTTCTTCCGCCGCTACTCCGTCCGCGCCAACGTAAGCGACCAGATACGCAAGTGGCTCAAGGTGGGCGCCAACATCAGCTACTCCGACAACACGCGCAACGGCGTAACCACCGGACAGGGCGCCAATCGCGGCGGACTGGTGCTGGCGGTAGTCAACCTGCCCACCAGCATCGGCATAAAAGACCCGGTAACGGGCCTGTACAACCGCTCGTTTTACGGGGCGAACATCGTCAATCCGGCAGAAGCGCTGGAAAACGGCAAGAATAACAGCAACCGCGAAAACCGGCTGATTGCTTCGGGCGACGTAACCCTTACCTTTATGCCCGAACTGACCTTTAAATCGTCGTTTACCCTCGACCGGCGGAACGGGCTGGAGACCGGCTTCACGCCGCCCGTGCACGCCGTCGACCGCGACGACTGGGGCAACGGATGGGACAACCGCAACATGAACACCGTGCTGGTATTCGACAATGTCCTGTCCTATAAAAAAGCGTTCGGCAAGCACAACCTCGAGGCAATGATCGGCAGCTCGTGGACCGATTCCGACTACACCAACAGCTGGATCAACGCCTCGCACTACAAGGACGACCAGATCAAAACACTCAACGCAGCCAATAAAATCGCATGGGACAACACCGGCACCGGCGCCTCGCAATGGGGCATCATGTCCTACTTCGGGCGCGTGGCGTATAATTTCGACAGCAAATACCTGTTTACCGCCAATGTGCGCGCCGACGGCTCGTCGAAGCTGCACCCCGACCACCGGTGGGGCGTGTTCCCGTCGTTCTCCGCCGCCTGGCGCCTGTCCGCCGAAGACTTTATGAGCGGGCTCGACTGGCTGGACGACCTGAAAATCCGCGGCGGCTGGGGGCAGACGGGCAACCAGTCGGGCGTGGGCGATTATGCCTACCTGCAACGCTACAGCGTTACCCGCCGGGAATGGTGGATTGACGGGCAAAGCGACGTCCTGCCGACCATCAGCCAGGCCAACCTGCGTACGCCCGACCTGACATGGGAAACCACCTCGCAAACCGGCGTCGGACTGGACATCGCGCTGCTGAACCGGCTGAACATAACAATGGACTATTACTACAAGCGCACCACCGACATGTTGATGTACGTCTCCCTGCCGGCGGGCGCCGCCGCTGCCAGCAGCATTGTCCGCAACGAAGGCGCGATGACCAACCACGGATTTGAATTTGCCGTCAACTCGCGCAACCTGACGGGAGCGCTCACATGGATCACCGATTTCAACATCTCGTTCAACCGGAACAGGCTGGAATCGCTGGAACTGCAAAAAATTTACTACACCGCCACCACCACCGACGCCCTGCACGAAACGCCCGTGGTGCGCAATGAGCCGGGACGCCCAATGGGCGGCTTCTACGGCTATATCAGCGACGGGGTAGACGCCGAAACCGGCGAACTGATATACCGCGACCTGAACAACGACGGCAAGGTTAGCTCTACCGACAAGACCTACATCGGCGATCCCAATCCCGACTTTGTGTTCGGGCTGACCAATACGTTTTCGTGGAAAAATTTTAACCTGAGCATATTTCTGCAAGGCTCCTGCGGCAACGATATTTTCAATGCCTCCAAATTCGAGCTGGAAGGCATGTTCGACCTCAAAAACCAGTCGACGCGCGTACTCGACCGCTGGCGCACGCCGGGGCAGGTCACCGACGTGCCCAAAGCCGGATTCTACATCGAGCCGTCGTCGTACGTGATTGAAGACGGCAGCTACCTCCGGCTGAAAGATATTACGCTTTCCTACAATTTCACCGGCGGGTTCCTCCGGAAATGGGGCATCTCCCGCCTGCAACCCTATTTCACGGCGCAAAACCTGCTCACATGGACGTCATACTCGGGCATGGATCCCGAAGTCAACCAGTGGGGCAACAGCGGCGCCGTGCAGGGCATCGACTGGGGAACCTATCCGCACAGCCGGACGTTCGTATTTGGACTTAATGTTGAATTTTAAAACCGGAAAATATGAAACACATAAATCTACTTACATTATGCAGCCTGGCATTCCTTGCGGCATCCTGCTCGCTGGACTACGACCCCCTCGATACCTATTCGGACGTAACCGAAGGCATCGCCACCGACAGCGTAAAGATTGTATTCAAGGACAGGGCGGCGGTATTAAGCTACCGCACCACCATTCACGACCGCTACAGGGAACGCCAGGAACACTGGTACCTCGACATGCTGCTGCTGGGCGACAGCCATTCGGACAACGCCTATGCCGGCGCCCCAAACAGCGAAACCACCCCCTTTGAAGTCAACTCCATCGAAGGATCAAACAGCAACCTGTCGCGCGACTGGACGCGATACATGGAAGACGTAGGCATCGTCAACCTGTTCATCACAAACATTGACGCCACGCCCGACCCGGCGCTCACGGCCGCCGAACGGGCGCAGTACAAGGCGGAAGCGATGATTTTCCGCTCCATGATTTATTTCGACATGGCGCGCATCTGGGGAAATGTGCCCCTGATTACCACCACCGCCGGCGACATTACGTCCGAAAACGTGGAGGACATCTATGACTCCTACTTCCCGCCGCAAGCGTCGGAGCTGGAAGTGTACCGGCAAATAGAAGCAGACCTGCTGGCCGCCCTGGCCGATGCGCCCGGCAACAATCCGGCAGACAAAACGCAATACTCCAAAACCCTTGCCCGCACCCTGCTCGCTAAAATCTATGCCGAAAAGCCCCTCCGCGACTATGACAAAGTGATTGCATATGTGGATGCGGTGGGCGCCGACGGGATAGACCTCGAAAGCGACTTCAGCACCCTGTTCGGCGTAACGCTGCAGGACCCCGGCAACCCCGCAGGGCAGGACAACAGGGCTACCGCCCCGCTGACGCGCAACAGCAAGGAAGTAATCTACGAAGCGCAATATTTCACCGGCGCCGCCAACTGGCTGTCGTGGATGTTCGGGCGGACGCTGGAAGACTGGAACTTTTATTTTGAATGGGCAAAATGGATCACCCCGTCGCGCGACCTGCTCAAGGCGTTTCAGGATGCAGGCGACGCCAAACGCCTAAACGAAACCATCGTGTGGTATGACTGCGGATGGTCGATTTACTACCCCGCCAACAACTACCCGTTCATGTACAAGTACCGGTCGGGCTTCAGCAACATGATCAAATACCGCTATGCCGACCTGCTGCTGCTGAAAGCCGAAGCGCTGATCATGAAAGACGACTTTGCGGGCGCGGCAGCCATCATCAACCGCATCCGGCAGCGCGCGGGGCTGAACAGCCTGCCCGCATCGGCCACGGCCGGCAGGGACGCCATGTTGAACGCCTGCCTGAAAGAACGCCGGCTCGAACTGGCGCTGGAAGGCGAACGCTGGTTCGACCTCGTGCGCCTCGACAAGGTGGAGGAAGTGATGAATGCCGTCTACGCCAAAGACGCGGGACGTCCCGCCCAGCGGTATCCGTTTTCACAGGACTCCTACAAGCTGCCCATCCCGCAGG
>JAIRYH010000081.1 GCA_031267855.1 Prevotellaceae bacterium | reverse complement strand
GATGCCACATCGGGTTGCCCGATGTTGAGGTGGTAAACTTTGACGCCGCGTTTTTTAGCGGCTTCCGCAAACGGGACTAATTTGCGCACCGGCGATAGCGGCATGACTTGCGCTTTGTTGGAAATTTGCAGCATAAATTTTTTTTTGAGGTTTATTGTTTGAAGTGTACAGGCAGTAGCAGGCCTGCTGCCGTTCATCGTCTATTTCATCGTGTGGTAAACGTTTTGCACGTCGTCGTCGTCGTCGAATTTTTCGATCAGCTTGTCCAGCTCGGCCCGCTGTTCCGGCGTTACGTCTTTCGGTTCGCCTGCCGGGATACGTTCAAAGCCGCCGCTTATCAATTCCATCCGCTGTTCTTCGATGTATTTCTGGATGGCGCCGTATGATTCGAATGCACCGTAAATCATGATTTCGTCGCCGTCGGCAAACACATCGTCCACGCCGAAATCAATTAATTCCAGTTCCAGGTTTTCCATGTCAAGCCCTTCCGGGTTTTTTATTTTGAACACGCATTTGCGTTCAAACATAAATTCCACGCTGCCCGACGTACCCAGCGAGCCGTTGTGCTTGTTAAAATAGCTGCGGATGTTTGCCACCGTCCGCGTGGGATTGTCGGTGGCGGTTTCCACCAGGAATGCAATGCCATGGGGGCCGTAGCCTTCGTATACTACTTCCTTATAGTCGTTCTGATCTTTTTCTACCGCGCGTTTGATTGCCCGTTCGATATTGTCTTTCGGCATATTTTCGGCGCGCGCCGTTTGAATGACGGCGCGTAATCGCGGATTGTTTTCGGGGTCGGGGCCGCCGGATTTTGCAGCAATGGTCAGTTCCTTACCCAGCCGCGTGAACACGCGCGACATGTTACCCCAGCGTTTCATCTTCCGCTCCTTGCGGTATTCAAAAGCTCTTCCCATATTTGCGAATTAAATCCCGGGATTGAGGCGGGCAATGTATTTGTCTATTTCGCGGCCTTCCGCCGTATTGAAATAACCGGACTTTACCTTTTCGTATAATTTCAGCGCATCCGCCGGATTTCCCAGCTCTTCGCTCACCAGCGCCGCTTTCATCAGGTAGCGGGCAGCATAGTCGTTGTTGCGATAGTTGGCGGCTTTAATGAAATAGTCATACGCTAACGGCAGGTTGCCGAGTTCCACGTATGCATCGCCGATGCAGGCCAGTGCGCGCGCTGCGGTAATATCGTCGTTGCCGTCGTATTTTTTCAGTGATGCAATCGCTTCTTCGTATTGCCCCAGGTGCAACTGGCAAATACCGGTATAGAAGTGAAGTGATTTGCCGGCATTGCCGCCGTATTCGTCTGCGATTTGCAGGAATCCGTATGCATTGCCGTCGCCGTTGAGCGCCAGGGCAAAGGAATCTGCGCGGAAATACTGTTCGGCCTGGAACATTTGCCCGAGCGCTTCTTCGTGCAGTGGTTTCCTGTAAAGTTCCTGATAGCTGAGGTAGATGCCGGCAATCAACACCAGCGCTCCCAGCGTGTAGAGCAGGATGTTTTTGTATTTTTCCAAAAATTGTTCTGCGCCGCTCAGCGTTTTTTCCACTGTTTCTTCGGGGTCAGTCTTTGAAGTACGATTTGTTTTCGACATAAATGATTTATTAAATTGTGTTAACTAAGGCGCAAAAGTACAAATTTTTTTGGCTTCTGCAAAATCATTTCTTTGAAACGTCGGGGCAGGCGCACGCCCTTTCAGTTTTCCATGGTTCTGATGTAATCATTGAGCACCGCTTTTATTTCCATGTAGCTGTAGTCCCCGCCAAGCTGCTCTTTCAGGGGCGAGAGCGTGGCGCCGGCGCCGCCGACAATGGCTTTCAGCAACGGTAAAATGGCGTTTATCTTTTCCTGCGGCACGAGTTCCGTTATGCTGACTTCACCGGTTTTGACGCATGACGCCAGGTGTCCTTCAATGGTAGATACGGCAAAGTTCCGTTCTTTTGCGATCTCCGCAATGGTTTTTCCACTCTTGAACAGTTGCAGGCTGATGCGTTGCGATTCGCCTTTGGGGGCTTTTTCTTTTTTCTTTTCCTGCGCCTCCGGGACATCGTCTCTGCGCAGCGGGGGCAGCGGGGTATTTTCCGCCATCATCGGCTCGTCGTTGTAGCGGACGGCGGCAAGGCGCGTTGCGAAGAGGATGATGTCGTTTTCCAGTTCATGCAGTTTCCGCCGGTACGTTTTTGCTTTTTTTATGTGTGTAAAGGCGTCTTTGTGCCGTTGCAGCGGTTGGAGGATGTGCAGGCGGAGTTCTTCGTAAAAGTACACAACGGCTTTTGTGCACCGCTCTTTCAAAACCGCCGTATTCTCATTCCCGGGCGGGGACGATGTGATTTGTGTCAGTTGTTCCTGAAAGCGTTTTGCCACCTGTTCCTGCCGCACGGCGGCGGCATATAGCTGTTCCGATAATTCGTGCGCGGTTTGCAGTTCGTCCGGAATCTTGTCGGCAATCAGGCGGCGGAAGTCATGCAATACGTCCAGCAACGGCTGCCAGTCGAAATACCGGATGAACCGTTCCGTCCAGAAGTGCCGTTTTGCTTCGGCGAGCGATTTTTCAAGTATGTTCGCCGGTTGTTCATTGCGCGAAAAAGCCACCGCATGCGCATCGGTTTGAATGCACTCCGGCGTAATCGGCGACTGCAGTATAACGCCTCCCAGCGACGTGCAGCGGCTCAGCGCCACATAAGCCTGCCCGGCGGCAAAGGCGCGTCCGGCATCAATGACCACGCGGTCGAAAGTAAGTCCCTGGCTTTTGTGGATGGTAATAGCCCATGCCAGCCGTACGGGATATTGTTTGAACGCACCCAGTTCTTCTTCCTCTATCTCGTTTTTTTCTTTGTTTACCGTATAGCGGACGTTCTTCCATATTTCCGGGGCTAACTTGAATGCCCCGTCGCTGCCTTCGGGCGTGACAAAAATATCGTTGCCGGAGATGTCGGTTATTTCCGCAATTTTGCCGTTGTAGTAGCGGCGTTCGTCTCCGGAATCGTTTTTGATGAACATGACTTGCGCTCCTTTTTTCAGTTGCAGGTGCATGTCGGTAGGCAATGCGTGTTCGGGAAATTCGCCGGTTATTTCGCCGGAGAAAGTATGTGCGGGCCGGCGTATCATGGCCAGTTTTTCCGTGTTGATGCGGTCGGCCTGATAATTATGCGTGCATAAGATAATCTGTTTATCATCGTCTGCCGGCTGGTATCCGGGGCGGTAGCGCCCGTTCAGCAGTGTCCTGTCGGCTTCCGAAAGTTCGTTGTTGCGTACACGGTTCAGCAGATCGACAAACCGCTGTTCGCGCTGGCGGTACACATTTTTCAGTTCCAGGTACACCGGCGGCATCTGTTGCAGGGCTTTTGCATGAAAGAAAAACGGGCTTTCATAGTATGTCCTCAGCAACGTCCACTCTTCTTCTTTTACGACCGGCGGCAGCTGGAACAGGTCGCCGATGTAGAGCATCTGGATGCCGCCAAAGGGTCTGCCGCTGCGGCGGATGAAGCGCAGTGTGGCGTCAATGGCGTCGAGCATGTCGGCGCGCAGCATGCTCACCTCGTCGATAATCAGCAGTTCGGCCTGCCGCAGCAGGTCCTGTTTTTGCTTGCCGAATTTAAATGTATCCTTTATGCGGCTGTGGGGGATATACGGCTCAAACGGCAATTGAAAAAGGGAATGCAGCGTAACGCCGCCGGCATTGATAGCCGCCACGCCGGTAGGGGCGGTTACCAGCGCCTGTTTGTTGCTGTGCCGTGCGATATACTTCAAAAAAGTTGTTTTTCCCGTACCCGCCTTGCCTGTGAGAAACAGATGCCGCGATGTCTGATTGACAAAATCAACGGCCAGGCGGAAAACAGGGTCTTCATTGTTGACGGTCATAAAGCTCGTTTCTTAAAAATGAGAGGGCAAAGATAATCCTTTTAGTTGAAAGTTGAAAAACTAAGAACTAAGAGTTAAGAACTAAGAGTTGCGCGAAGCGCGTCATGGCGCCAGCCAAATCTGTAAATCCGTAAATCTGTAAATTTGTAAATCTGTAAATCTGTAAATCTGTAAATCAAAGTGATGCTTACCCGGTCGGGTTCACGACGCGTATCCGGGCGGGTAATCGATGCTTGGTTCGTCGTCCCTGGCTTTCGGCCAGGGACAGCCGCAGGGGCACCCCCGGCGCATAACGCATATTTTTTTGTAGCTTTGCAGCATTATTAACACCTTAAAAACAATTATTATGATTTCTTTAAAAAATGCGGCGCTGACGGTCGTCATGGCGCTGTCCTGCCTGTCCTGTTGCCGGCAGTCCGGCGGCGACGCAGCCAATCCGGCGCTGGAGACCATCCTCAACCGCAAGAGCGTGCGCGATTATTCGGCTAAAGCGATTCCCGGCGAAGCCCTGGACAATCTTTTAAAAGCCGCCATGGCAGCGCCTTCGTCGCGCGACCGCCGCCCCTGGGAATTTTTGGTTATTTCCGACAAAGCCCTCCTGCAGGCATTGGGCGGCAAGCTGCGCAGCGCCTCCATGCTGCAAAATGCCGACAAGGCGATTATCGTGTGCGGCGATACCGTCATCTCGGATAATTGCTGGCACCTGGACTGTGCGGCGGTGACGCAGAATATTCTGCTCGCGGCGGAATCAATGGGAATCGGCGCCGTGTGGACGGCTGTGTACCCCTACGACGACCGGGAGGCAATCGTAAACGAACAGTTCCGGCTGCCCGGAAATATCAGGGTACTGGCGGTGATTCCGCTGGGCTATCCCGCCGGGAAAAATACGCCGAAAGATAAGTTCGACGCGGCAAGGATTCAT
>JAIRYH010000119.1 GCA_031267855.1 Prevotellaceae bacterium | reverse complement strand
GGACGGTGCGCCGCGCGGAACGGAGCCTGTTTAAAAAGGAATAAGGTAATAAGGTTTTATATTACGGGAATTCTACTAAGGTTTCTTTTGGAAAATAAGGTTTTTTAGAGCGCAGAACGACGCACCGACGGCCGCACCGGTAAGCGGTTTGCTCACTGCCCTGAAAAACCTTATTTCCCTGGAGCAACCTTAGTAGAAATAACAGCATAACCACCCCCCGCGCGGGCTGCAGGCGATATAAAAAGCGCGGACGGTGCGCCGCGCGGAACGGAGCCTGTTTAAAAAGGAATAAGGCAATAAGGTTTCATATTACGGGAATCCACCCATCCTCTACTAAGGTTTCTTGTGGAAAATAAGGTTTTATATTACGGGAATTACCTCCTCTACTAAGGTTTCTTTTGAAAAATAAGGTTTTTTAGAGCGCAGAACGCCGCACCGACAGGCGATCCTGTAAGCGATTTGCCCTCTGCCCTTAAAAACCTTATTTCCCTCCACCAACCTTAGTAGAAATGACAGCATCACCAGCCCCCGCGCGGGATGCAGGCGATATAAAAAGCGCGGACGGTGCGCCGCGCGGAACGGGCAGTTAATGTGCTAACCTTTTTCACAGGGCGTTGCCCTGTGCTGGTGACCGGCGGGCTTTCAGCCCTGCCGTTGCATCACCATATCACTTTCAACTTTCAACTGCGTTGCCGGCGCCAGCCAAATCTGTAAATCTGTAAATCTGTAAATCCGTAAATCTGTATTAAAAATAATATTTATATTTGCAGTGCCATAAACCATAAAAGTATTGCCATGTTTTGTAAAAAATTTATGTTCTTCCTGCTGCTGGCGCCCGTTGCGGGAGGCCTGGACGCGCAGGAGTTCGCGGGGGAGGATATTTTTCCCGCGTTTCAGGAGCCGGTGCGGTATCCGGCGATGACGCCCGACGGGAAGTATCTGGTGTTCCTGGCCGGCACGGGCACGGCCGCCACGGCTTATGAAGCGCACAGGGACAGCGGCGCGTGGACGGAGCCCGTGCCGTTTGAATTTATCAACAGCCTGCGGGCACAGGGGATGGAGGGAGCGGGCGGATTCTCGTTTAACCACGACGGCACCACGCTTTACTTTCACGCCAAAATGGAAACCGGCTACTCCGACGTTTTCTTTTCCCGGAAAACCCGGCAGGGCTGGGGCGCACCGCAGCGGCTGGGCAAGCCCGTTTCGATGGACGCCGACCTGTCGTCGCCGACGGTTTCATCGGACAATAAAACCCTGTTTGTGCTCCGGACAAAGCCCTCCGGAAAAAAGGAGGAGGCCTGCAAAGAGCTGCTGCTGTTCGAAAAAAACAGGGACGGCCAATGGGTCGGGCCGAAATTCCTCCCCCGCGAGTTTAATGCCGGCTGCCAGGAAACGCCTTTCTTCTGCGCGGACAACACCGTGCTGTTCTTCTCGTCGCGGCGGGCGGGCGAAAACGGGGAGGGGAAAAAAACCGACGACAGTCAGTACGACCTCTATGCCGCCCGCCGGATCGACGAGAACAACTGGTTCTACCCGGTGTATGTCGCCGGGCCGAACACCGGCGGCGACGACCTGTCGCCCATGCTGGACAGCTCCGGAGACTATTTTTTATTTACCGCCAGGGCAAAAAAATCGAAACGGCAGCCGCAGAAAATATACGCCGCCGCCCTGCCGCCGGAAGTCAGGCCGGCAAAAACCTTTGTCCTCTCGGGCGCTGTAACGGACCTGTATTCCGGACAGCCGGTAGCGGCGCAAATCACCGTCCAGGACGCCGTAACATCCGTAACCAAAGGGGTATTTCAAGCCACCGACGAAGGCCGCTATTCGATTATCCTGACGAAAGGCGCATTCTATAAAATTGACTTCTCCAAAGACCGCTATTCGCACGCCTTTCACCACATAGACCTCGCCGGCAACAGCGGCGAATGGCAGGAAACCTTTGACGTCGCGCTGTTCGACCATGTAAACCTCGAGCTGAATGTCTACGACAACGAACTGTTTTATCCGGTATCGCCGACCGTGCTGGTGTCCGACTCCCTGACGCGGCAGCCGCTGGATCCACAGCGAATCGCACGCCTGTCGACCGGCAAATATCACTGCCGCCTCGACATCGGACGCATATACAAAATCCGCCTCGAAAGCGAAAACTTCAAACCCAGCGAAACCTCCTTCGACCTGCGCACCGACGTTGTCTATAATAACTTCGAAAAAAGCCTCGAGCTCCAGGCCGCGCGAAAACCGCTCACCCTGCGCGTCACCGACAGCGAAGGCCGCTCCATCCTCCCGGTAACCGTCGAAATAACCAACCTGAACCGCGACGAAAGCAACGCAACCCTCGCCGGCCACGGACAGGACGGCGCCCCCGTCCTCTCGCTCCGCACCAACGACGCCTATGAATTAAACGTCACGAAAAAAGGGTTTACCTACTTCAACGCCCCCCTGCGCTTTGAAACCGCCCGCCCCGAAACCCTCGACATCATCATGGACTCGCTGACCGTCCAGGCAAAAATGATATTCAACAATATTACCTTCGAAACCAACTCCGCGGAACTGAATGCGGCATCATTTGCGGAATTAAGCCGCATCCTGAAATTCATGAACGAAAACCCCGGCATCCGCATCGAAATCGCGGCGCATACCGACGACGTCGGCACCAGCGAACACAACGTCCGGCTGTCGAACAAGCGCGCGGCCTCCGTCGTGACGTTCCTGACGGAAAACAACGCCGCAAAAGAACGCCTGCAGGCAAAGGGATACGGGAAACTGCAGCCGCTCGTGCCGAATGACTCCGCCGAAAACCGCGCCAAAAACCGCCGCGTGGAAATAAGAATCATCGACACAACGGAACCCGAACCGTAAACCCGCACGGCCTGCGGGCAGCAGCCGGCGCCGCCACAGCGCCCCCGCATCCCCGGACAGCAAAATTCTTAAACAAATGAAACAATAACTATGACACGTACCCTGCTCATCTCCCTGCTGCTTCAATCGGCCGCTTTATGCGCCGCAGCACAGCCGAAATATAAAGACATCTATGAAGCCGTCAAAACAATGAAAGACTACGAAGCCTTCCAGACCCTGTTCCACTACCAGTCGGCAACTACCTCCAAAGAATTTGTAAACGTCAACGGCTACTACCAGATGGGACTGATTGCCCAAAAAATGATGCGGCAGTACGACCCGTTCCTGCAGTCGCAGAACACGGCACAGTGCATCAGCGAAGCAACCGTTTACCTGTCGCTCGCGCTGCACTACTTCGACGAAAGGGAAGCAAAGCGAAACGGCGCCTACTACCAGGGCGCATCCGGCGAACGGACATACGACAACATCAAAAATGACATGGAAACCCGCCTGGCCGACATCGCCGAATATAAAAAACAGTTCGAACAGAACCTGGACTACCTGACCGGCGGCATCCGCCGGTACAATGCATGCATTGAAACCTTCGGCAACATCAATGAGCAAAACAGCCGCCTGAACGACCTGTACTTCCTCGCCGACGATGCGCTGAAGAAAAACCTCGCCGACCTGAAGGCAAATTTTGACGCCACGCTGCACTACCTGGAAAAACTGAAAGCATCGCTGGAAGCCTACCCCATGGCCGACTATCACATCAACTACGCACTGTCGCCGATTGCGGAATACCGCCTGCACGGGCTGACCGCCGCAAACTTTATTGCAAAAGAAGCAAACCTGTGGGACTTCGGATCATGGGTCGATGCATTCGACAGCGTGTGGCACACGGATGTCGCCTTCCTCTACCGGAAAGTCGACGAAATATACCAGACCAACATGGAACACATTGCCCGCCTGCAACGCCCCGGCACGACGGATGCCCCGCCGGACGGCGAATACCTCGTCGACCCGGCGGTCATCAACAAAATTTACCGGTACGACTTCAATTCGGCCGTGGCGCCGCTGCTGAAATACCAGGAAGAAAAAATCAACCTGCTGCGCCACCACGCCGGCAACATCGTCGACCACCGCTTGACCGCCCGGTACCGCTTTGCCAAATCGCCCGATTACTACTTTGACCTGATTGCCCGGAAACAGGCGGCAGATTCCGCCCTCCGCCTGATCGCCGACAAGGCAACGCCGGAAGCCCTCAAAAAATACCGGACATTCTTCACCGCCCGCTACAAAAGCTTCGATGGCTTTAAAGCCTACCGCAACAGCGAAGCAACGGAAAACGACCTGTTCCTTCATGCGGCGCTGGACGCCTACAAGAATAACGTGCTGGCGGCGGCCGAAACCGGCACGGCCGACAGCACGGAATATAAGAACGAACCCTTCTACACCGCCCCTGCTGCTGATATGCCCGACAAAACCGGGACTTCCGGCTATTTCATTCACGCAAAAACCATGTTGCCCAACAAAAAGATTTTTGTAACCGGCTCCTATGTCAATAAACAGGCGGAATCCATCGCCTTTGCCGCCTTGCTCTCCGACAACGCCGCCATCGAATGGCTAAAACTGCTCGATAAAAAAGCCGCAAAAAACAGGGGCATGCTGGCGGCGGCGGCAGACAACGGCTTTGCCGTTGTCGTCACCGCCGGCAATGAGCCTGAAACAGCAAACTATTTATATCTGATCGACCCCGCCGGCACGGTAAAAAAGAACATAAAGCTTGCCGCTACGGCAACGCCCCGCAAAATAATATACGACGACATCAGCGAAACATTGCTGCTGGCATTCAAAGGCGCTTCCTTCCTGCCCTGCGAAAGCAGCAGCGATGCCCTGCAACTCTACAAGCTGCATGCCGACCTCTCCGGCGAATGGAACACCGAAGTGCCGTTTACCGGCTACCTGTCGAATATCATCAAAACAAATGACCGGCTATATATATACGGCGCCTGCAGCGAACCGGCCGGCGCAACGGGAAAAAGAATCGCTGCCGACGGCAAAAAAGTTAATGCCTTTGTCGCCGTCATTGACGCCGACGGCAAGCAGTCGGCAATGCGGGTTTTTGATGCGCCTTTCTCCTACTACCCGCTGTACATATCAAAAATCAGCAATGAATACGTAGACATGATAGCCGTCAAGGAGACGCTGCCTTCCGACAGCGCCGCAAGCAACAGCCCGTCCTACTACCTGATCCTCTCGGCAGACAACGAGATTTATTACCGCTATTAATCATAATGCACCATTTACGGATTTAACCGACCCGCCAGCCGATTCATAATCCCCCCACCACCCATGTCGTTCTCCGTTGCCCAATTGCATGAACAGTCGCAACGACAGTTGCGGTCGCTCTACTCAAAAAAAGAAGCTCAGGCATTGTCGCATGCGCTTTTACAGCACTTCGGAAAACTGTCGCGCACGCAACTATATGCCTTTCCCGAAACGGAACCCTCAACGGAAACAATACAACAAATACAAACAGCCATTGCCGGCTTACTTGCCCATCAGCCGTTGCAGTACCTGACCGGCGAAACACAGTTTTGCGGTTTTCCCATCGAAGTATCCGGCGCAGTACTGATTCCGCGTCCCGAAACGGAGGAACTTGTGATGTGGGCAGCCGGCAGCATCAATAAGGATGCAACGGTCATTGACCTGTGCACCGGCAGTGGATGCATTGCTGTGGCACTGAAAAAAATCATCCCTTCGGCAGAGGTATATGCCTGCGACTTTTCGCCGGAAGCGCTGGAAGTTGCGCAACGCAATGCCCTCAAAAATAATGTAACGATCCGTTTCTTTTGCTGTGACGTACTTTCCGCAATTGTTTTCGACAAAAAAACAGACTGCATCATCAGCAATCCGCCCTATGTGCGGCAAAGCGAAAAAGCATCCATGCATAAAAACGTACTGCTATACGAACCGCACCAGGCGTTGTTTGTTCCCGACAACGACCCCTTGATTTTTTATCGTGCCATCGCGCGCTTTGCCCAACAACACCTGCGGAAAGACGGAAACGTCTTTGTAGAAATCAACGAGGCACTCGGCAAAGAAATGAAAGTCCTCTTTGAAGCGGCTGGCTTTACCAACATAGAATTGCACAAAGACATGAACGGAAAAGACCGGATGATGCGGGGAACGGCTAACGGAACACCGTGAACCGGTGCGTTTCATTTATTTTCTAACGCTATGCACAAACACCAGGTTGTGCCGGCGAACGTCAACCCTTTTCTATTATCAATATAAAAAAATCGTCCGGCTCTTTTATTGAACCGGACGATTATGAGATTGAAAAACAAATTCCGAATAAAACTTAAGTAGCAAGTCAGCTCCAAAAAGGAGGTGTTCCAGCCACACCTTCCGGTACGGCTACCTTGTTACGACTTAGCCCCAGTCACCGGTTTTGCCTTAGGTCGCTCCTTGCGGTTACGAACTTCAGGCACCCCCAGCTTCCATGGCTTG
>JAIRYH010000068.1 GCA_031267855.1 Prevotellaceae bacterium | reverse complement strand
CAGCACGATATTCAAAAAAATCTGGGCATGTTGAATGCAGCCGTCTTCAAATCGTCGTTCAATCGTCCCAATTTATATTACGAAATCCGTCCGAAAACCAACACCGACCGCGAGATTATAAAGTTTATAAAAAACAATCCCGGCAAATCGGGCATCGTATATTGCCTGAGCAGGAAAAAAGTGGAGGACCTTTCCTGTCTTTTACAGGTAAACGGCATCAACGCATTGCCCTATCATGCCGGATTGGACGCGGCAACACGCACCCACAATCAGGACCGTTTTTTAATGGAAGATGCCGATGTGATTGTCGCTACTATTGCTTTCGGCATGGGCATTGACAAACCGGATGTACGCTTCGTAATTCACTACGACATTCCGAAAAGTTTGGAAGGCTATTATCAGGAAACCGGACGTGCCGGACGCGATGGCGGAGAAGGGCGCTGCATTGCATTCTATAATTACAAGAATGTACAAAAACTGGAAAAATTCATGCAGGGAAAGCCGTTAGTCGAACAGGAAATAGGAAAGCAATTATTGCTGGAAACCGTTGCCTATGCGGAAACCGGAAGCTGCCGCCGGAAAGTATTGCTGAATTATTTCGGTGAAGAATATACCGATAAAAATTGTGACAACTGCGATAATTGCCTTAACCCGAAAACACTGTTCGAGGCGCAGGAATACTTGCTGACAGTGATTAAAACCGTACTGGCTGTACACGAAAAATTCAAATCGGAACACATCGCCAATATCATTACCGGCACCATGACCGCTTTCCTGAAGTCTTACCAGCACCACGAACTGAAAGAATTTGCAAGTGGCGCCGAAAAAGACTTTCGTTTCTGGAATACCATTATCCGGCAAGCACTCATCCATCACTTGCTCGAAAAAGAAATTGATAATTACGGATTGTTGAAAGTAACGGAAAAAGGACGCGCCTATTTAGCTTCCCCTTATCCCGTAATGCTCCCCGAAGACCATGAATACCACGCCGAAGATAACGACGACGACTTTTTCATCGGGCAACCGAAATCGAGCGGCAGTTTTAATGAAGAATTATTTGCCATCCTGAAGTCGCAACTCCACGATTTGGCCCACCGTTTAGACATTCCGCCATACGCCATTTTTCATGACCCTTCGCTGGAAGATATGTGTATTCAATTTCCGGTTACTATTGAAGAATTGAAGAATTGCCACGGCGTGGGTGAAGGAAAAGCCAAAAAATTCGGGGGGGAATTTGTGGATATCATTAAAAAATATGTAGAAGAAAACAATATTGAACGACCCAATGAACTTATAGTAAAATCGGTCATCAACAAGTCCAGTTTGAAGGTGTATATCATTCAAAGCATTGACCGGAAAGTGATGCTTGACGACCTTGCTGCCGCAAAGGGTTTAGAAATGGGGCAGCTGCTCGATGAGATTGAAGCTATCGTAAATTCCGGCACAAAAATTTCCATTAATTATTTTATCAAGCAAGTTATTGATGACGACAAAGTAGATGAAATCTACGAATACTTCCATCACGAAGCAAAATCGGACGCTATAGATGATGCCCAGGATATCCTGGGAACCAATTTTTCCGAAGAGGAAATACGGCTGGTGCGCTTAAAATTCATGTCGGACGTCACCAATTAGAAAGCGTGAATTAAATAATGGATATGCCGGTGTCCTTAAATCAAAAAAATAAGCACAGATGGCGGGATCGGCAAAGTTGACGGGTGGTTAAAAAATTAAAATAAGCCCCTAAATGCAAATAATCATTATCTACTTTCCGTTATTTTAGTATATTTGCAACTTAAAATCGGAAAATCATGAAAAAACGTTATGACATTGACCAGCTTGACCAAGTAATATTAAGCGCGCTGATTAAAAATGCCCGCAGACCTTTTTTAGAAATTGCACGCGAGCATAATATCTCCGGCGCTGCCGTACACCAGCGTGTAAGGAAAATGGAAGAAGCCGGTATTATCACCGGCGCACGCTTATTAGTAAAACCAACAGCTTTAGGCTTGGACGTATGCGCTTTCGTAGGCGTACACCTTGATAAGCCAAGGCATTATTCGAGTACGGTGGAGGCTATTAAAAATATTCCCGAAGTGGTGGAATGCCATTTTGTGACGGGCGATTATGCATTGCTGCTAAAACTTTTCTGCCGCGACCATGAGCACTTGATGGACGTGCTGTTAAATACGCTGCAAAACTTACCGAACATCACCAAAACCGAAACATTGATTTCCCTTGACCAGATTTTTGAACGGCAAGTGTGGGTTAAAGACAGGGCTACACGCGCAAAAGCCACTAAAACCGTCAAGCCGGCTAAAGTAATAAAGAAAAAATAATAACGCCGGACGATCCAGTTATCCCATTTCAGCGGACAGGGTCGACGCATCTCAGGGCAACCGCATCAAAAGTTTATAATTTTCATGGCTTGCTTCTATTTTTATCAGTGTGGATACATTTTTCCATGCCAGCATAACCATATTTTAACGGAGGAACGTGGGTGGTTACCGATTAACGTAAATCCGCAAAGTTCCGTGCAAATAAATAAAAAAAGGTTACGAGATGCTTCGTAACCTTTTTTCATTTATTTGTGGGAGCTGAGGGATTCGAACCCCCGACCCTCTGCTTGTAAGGCAGATGCTCTGAACCAACTGCGCTAAGCTCCCTGTTGTTTTCGCTTTGGGAGTACAAAGATAATACTTTTTTTAATATGTACAAAAAAAAATCGCCTGTCCGGCACAGGGTAGCTTCAAGTATCATAAACCTGCCCTGACGGGACAAATCAAAATCCCGTGCTTTTTAAGCGCAAGCCGCAGTCTTCGGGGAATCCGAACAGCAGGTTCATGTTCTGCACGGCCTGTCCCGACGCGCCTTTCAGGAGGTTGTCAATGATTGAGGTGAGATGAATGTATCCGTTATGAAAATGGAGGTGCAGCAGCGCCTTGTTCGTGTTGACCACTTCTTTCAGGCTTACGGTTTCGGCGGCAATATGCACGAACGGCGAGGCGGCGTAATACGTTTCATAGATTTCCCGTATCTGCTCTGCGGCGGCGGCTTCCGGCATGCGGGTGAGCATGGCGGCAAAAATCCCCCGCGTAAAGTCGCCGCGGATGGGAATCATGTTGATTTGCGGCACCGCGCTGCCCGAGAGGACGGCAAGCGTCCGGTTAATTTCCGCCAGATGCTGGTGGGTAAACGGTTTGTAGATGGAAAGATTGGATGCGCGGTAGCTGAAGTGCGTGGTTTCGCCGGGCTGTTTGCCCGCGCCCGTGGAGCCCGTAACGGCATGGATGTGGACGTCGGACGCCAGTAGCCGGGCGGCTGCCAGCGGCGCCAGCGCTAAGATGACAGCCGTGGCAAAGCATCCGGGGTTTGCCACGCAGGCGGCATTCCGAAGGTCGTCCCGGAACAGTTCGGACATGCCGTACACAAAATCCTTATCGTCGAATGTATGTTCCACGCGGAAGTCGTTGCCCAGGTCAATCACTTTGCAGTGCGCGGGAATCCGGTGCGTGTTGAGAAATTCCCGCGACAGGCCGTGCGCCAGGCAAAGGAAGAGCACATCGGGTTCGCCCAGCACGTCGGTAAAATGCAGCGGGCAGTCGCCGTACAGGTCCCTGTGCACCGCCGCCACCGCCTGTCCCCTGCGGCTGCCCGTCAGCAGCGAACTTATTTCCACGTGCGGATGGTTCAGCAGTACGCGTATCAATTCCCCGCCGGTATAGCCTGTGGCGCCGGCAATCGCCGCTTTAATCGTTTTCATGGACGGAATAGTATATTTTCAGCGGATTTGCCAGTATTTTGGTAAAGCCTTCGACGTCGGCGCCGGTGAACGACTTGCTGGTTTCGCCGTAAGCGCCGAATTTCGCATTCATCAAATCGTGGGGCGACGAGCACCCGAGCACGGCAAAATGGTAGGGCATGAGTTCCACCGACACCACGCCGCTGACGAATTGCTGCGTGGCTTCCAGAAACGTTTCGATATTCCGCGCCAGAGGGTCGAGGTACTGCGCTTCATGCATCAGCTGCCCGTACCAGCCTGCCAGCTGGTCTTTCCAGTAGAGCTGCCCTTTGGTGAGGGTGTGCTTTTCGAGCAGGTGATGGCTTTTTATGATGATCATCGGCGCGGGCGCTTCAAAGGCCACGCGCCCCTTGGTGCCTATGATGGTGTCGCCGACATGCGTGTCGCGGCCGATGGCAAACCCGGCAGCCGTTGCATTCAACTGCCGGATCAGTTCTACCGGCGGCAGCGGTTTGCCGTTCAATGCTGCGGGCTCGCCCTTGTGAAAGGCAATGGTGATTTTCTCCGGCGCGGTAACGGCAGGCTGCGACGGATAGGCGCTTGCGGGAAGGCAGGTGTCGGATTTCAGCGTTTCCGCCCCGCCGATGCTGGTGCCCCACAGTCCCTGGTTAATGGAATATTTTGCTTTTTCCCATGCCAGCGTACATCCGTTTGCGGCTAAGTAGTCAATTTCTTCCTGCCGGCTCAATGCCAGTTCGCGAACGGGCGCAATGATTTTAATGTCCGGCGCCATTACTTCAAATACCAGGTCGAAGCGTACCTGGTCGTTTCCGGCGCCGGTACTGCCGTGCGCCGCATGGGTGGCGCCGATTTTCCGGGCATGCCGCAGCACCGCCAGTGCCTGGAAAACCCGCTCGGAACTTACCGAAAGCGGATAGGTGGCATTTTTCAAAATGTTACCGAAAATCAGGTACCGGATACCTTTGGCGTAATACTCTTCCACCGCGTCAACGGTTGTATGCGCGGCTGCGCCCAGCGAAAGGGCGCGTTCCCTGATGCGCGTTTCCTCTTCTTTCGAAAATCCGCCGGTGTTGACGAGCACCGTATGCACTTCCATGCCCCGTTCGTTTTTCAGGTAAGGGACGCAAAAGGAGGTGTCCAGTCCGCCGCTGAATGCTAAAACAATTTTATTCATTTTTTTGTTCTGATTAATTTTTAATCCGCAGTTCGTAATTTTTATTTTTCCGTGGCGCCAGCCAGTCCGTCAGCCGTTCAATGCGCAAATCCGAAAATTTCCATGACGGACGCCTGTAGGCAGGATCGTAAAGCAGCGCCGTACACAGGCACATTTTATGGTTATTGCGTTCCAGTATGTCATAGTTCCGGCAGCCCCTGCAGCCGGCCCAGAATTCCCGGTCTTCCGTCAGCTCGGTGAACGGCACCGGGCGGAATCCCAGCTCGTAGTTGATTTTCATTACTGCCGGCCCGGTGGTGATGCTGAAGATTTTTGCCTTGGGATACAATCTCCGGGACAGCTCAAAAACTTTCCGCTTGATGTGCCGCGCCAGCCCGATTTTCCGGTAAGCATGCGCCACAATGAGCCCGGAGTTGGCGACAAACTGCCTGTGTCCCCATGTTTCGATATACGAAAAGCCCGCCAGTTTCCCGCCGTCCGTGGCAATAACCGCCCTGCCGTCGCGCATTTTCTTTTTAATATACTCCGGGTCGCGCCGGGCAATGCCGGTGCCCCGTTCCTGTGCCGACACATAAACCAGTTCACAGACCTGTTCCGCAAATTCCACATGACTTTCATTTGCCTCACAAATGATAATTCTGCTCATTTATTACTATTGGTTGCTTTGCTCCCGACAGCCATCGGGATGGTTGATTGGTTTAATTGGTTGATTGGTTTGTTCCGGATGCCGGGCGGTTTGCCCGGCGCCTCCGCATGCCTTTCTCAGGCGCATCGTCGGACGTGCCTTCTCTTCCGGCTGGCAGCGGTACTATGGAAGTTTTTGTTCATTAGCGGCTGCAAAGATAATTATTTTTTTTAACTGCAATGTTAGTGAAAAGTGAAAAGTGAAGAACTAAGAGTTAAGAACTAAGAACTGAGAGTTGGCTGACGCCATGCAACACGTGATACGCGATTTGCGACTTGCGATTTGCGACGGGCGACCGGAAGCTGTCGCATGTCGCAAATCGCACATCGCAAATCGCATGTCGCATGTCGCATGTCGCATGTCGCATGTCGCATGTCGC
>JAIRYH010000060.1 GCA_031267855.1 Prevotellaceae bacterium | reverse complement strand
TGAAAAAACAACCGGCCGGTATTCGAGGGGCAGGGTGCCGGTGTTGAAAAGCAGCAGCAGCACGCCGGCAAGGATGATCAGCACGGCAAAAACGACGCCGTGCGTACGTGTTTGATGCGGTCTGATAGGTTCCATTGGGAAAAATTTTAAAGTTTACAGCACAAATATACGATTCAAAAAGAACATACACTACAATCATTCTGCAAAGACACCAGGTTTCCCGACAAAGTGCCGAAATCGGGCGATTAAAGCGTCTGCCGTTTTACGGATTTGCGCAGATTTTTTTATACACCTTACATTAGACGAAACGCAGATGATTCGCCAAGCGACCATCTGCGTTCCTCCATTCTCTCTGCGTTATCCGGGCGACGTTCGAGACAGCCCGGCGACCGGCGCACGGTTATTTCAGCGTTTTGATAATGAATTTTGCCAGTTCCCTTCCTGCCACGGCATAGGTTTCCTGCAGGCGGTATCCGGTATCGAAGTCCGTTCCCCAGAAGTTATTGGCGGAAGCCTTGACGATGGTGATAACCGCCACTTTTTCGTTATTCCTGTTTACGAACGTAGCCGTCAGATTCACGGCGGCATTGCGCCGGGCAACGCCCACATTAAATCCGGGTTCCGAGAAATCGGTATTCACGACCAGCGTATATTCGGCGTCGGCATTGTCGGCGATAACCGGTTTTCCCTTTTCCGAAGCATACTTGTTGTACAGTTCGATAAACTGCGGCTGGAACCTGCTTTCGCGGTCTTCCGTCCACGAGGCGTGCCAGGTGTCGCCCCTGCCGGCTTCCTTGGCATTGCCGTCGGCCACCTTCTTTTTGACGTAGTCGGCTTCGGATAATTTACCCACGCGCATATTGTCGTAGGTAAACTGTACATTGAAGGACGGTTCGTTTTTCAGAAAGCCCAGCGAGCCCGACGCCAGCTTGATTTTTTGAGAAAAACCCGTTGTGACGATGCCGCAGCAGAGTGCGGCGAGCAGAAAAATCTTTTTCATGATTTCATGGTGTTTTAGTTTATAATAATGATTTTTACCGACGGCAAATATAATGAAAATTTTTAATTTACCCGCTAAGAATTAAGAATTAGGAATTAGGAATTAGGAATTGCGACAGGCGCACAGCGGCATTGGATTTACGGATTTACAGATTTACGGATTTACGGATTTGGCCGGCGCGTCCGGGGCGCTTGCGGAATTTCCGCAACCCTGCCGAAGGGCTTCGGGGCGCTTGCGGAATTTCCGCAACCCTGCCGAAGGGCTTCGGGGCGCCTGCGGAATTTCCGCAACCCTGCCGAAGGGCTTCGGGACGCCTGCGGAATTTCCGCAACCCTGCCGAAAGGCTTCCGGTCGCCCGTCGCACATCGCATGTCGCATGCGGTCTTTTATTTTGGCTTGATGTAACCCCGCAGGTTTTTCACGTATGCGTCGAATGCCGCTACGCCGTGGCCGGTTATCCGGCAGACGGTGCGGGGCATTTTGCCACGGAAGGTTTTTGTGACCCGGATGTATCCCGCTTCATTCAGCTTGTCGATCTGTACGCTCAGGTTGCCCGACGTGGCGCCGGTCTGTTCTTTCAGGAACACAAAGTCGGCTTCCTCCACGCCCAGCAGCAGCGACATGATGGCCAGGCGCAGCTGCGCGTGCAGCAGCGGGTCAAGGTCTTTAAACATGCTCTTTTGCTGATTTGGTCAACTAATATCCGGGAATGACAAATCCGGCGGTCATGCAGACGGCCAGGATGACGAACTGAACCAGCACGCCGCCGTGTGCGGTTATGATCACCGCCGGCGCGCAGGCCGCCGAACCGGCCCACATGGCCACGGCGCCGTGCAGGAACGGGCGAAACCGGCAGACCTTTGCGGTGATAAATTCGCCGATGCCCGACATCAGAAGAACAATCGGATTGATCAGGTAAAAAAAGTACCTGTATTCGTGCAGCGAATAAGACAGCGCGAAGACTGCCGACAGAAAAATAATGCTCGAAATGCCGAATGCCAGCCATATCGAAGAGATGATATGGTCGAAATGGGATTTCACAATGGCCGTCCGGCCTCTTTTCTGTTTCAGTATAATAGAAACTGCCCATGCCGGCAGCATGAGCCACCAGATGTTAAACGAATAATTCACCGGCAGCGACATGCCGCGGAGGATAAAGGCCAGGGCGATGTTCAGCACAGCCGCCGCGGCGACCGTCGCGCCCCAGTAAATCATGAATGTCCCCGCGCCTTTCTGCACGTTGTTCCGTGCGCGGCTGATCATCTCGCTGATGACCGCCAGGCTTTCCTGTTCCGTAAATTTGTGTTCCATCTTTTTTGACTGAAATTAAATGATGGTGCAAAGGTAAATAAGTTTGCGGCAGCAAACCAATTTTATTTTTGCACAGCCGCCGGTTTTTTACAGCTCCGGCGTGCCGGCGGCGGGCGGTTCCGGGTCGCCGGGTTTTATTTTGCAGATCTTATAGCCCAGCGCGGCGATCAGGATGCTTATCACCGGCGTTATCAGGTTGAAAAAGCAGTAGGGCAGGTAGGCAAACGTGGAGATGCCGAGCATGGTTGACTGCGTCATCCCGCAGGTATTCCAGGGCACAAGCGGAGAGGTGACGGTTACGGCGTCTTCGATGGTGCGGCTGAGCAGGCGGCTTTCATAGCCTTTTTCCCGGTAAATGTCCCTGAACATGCTTCCCATAAGAATCAGCGCGATGTACTGGTCGGCGGCAACCGTGTTCAGGAAGATGCCGGAGCCGACGGAGGCGCCGACCATGCCGGCGGTGCGTTTTATCCGGCGCATGAAGGCGGCGGTGATGCTCCGGAGCATGCCGCTTGCCGTCATGGCGCCCGCAAACGCCATGGCGCAGATGATAATCCACACGGTATGGAGCATGCCGGCCATGCCGCTGGTGGCCACCAGGCTGTCGAGCGTGGCGTTGCCCGTGTGCACGCCGGTGCTGCCGTAAAGCGTTATCAGCAGTCCCCTGCATTTCGCGATCATGCCTGCCGGCTGTTCCGCGCCTGCTATTTCGTGCAGTAAATGCGGCTGGGCAATCAGTGCAAGCGCGCCCGCCAGGATGGCCGATAAAAACAGGGTGACGAGGGCGGGGACTTTTTTTATAATCAACAGGCCTGTGACGGCGGGGACGACCAGCAGCCACGGGGAAATCGTAAATGTTTCTTTCAGCGCGGCGGCATAAAGGGCGATCTCGCCGGTAGCCGCGGGTTCGTGCATGAAGCCCGCTGCCGTAAAAATCACCAGCGTAAGCAGCATGGCCGGGACGGCGGTGATCATCATGTAGCGGATGTGCACAAACAGGGGCGTGCCGGTGGTGGAGGAAGCCAGGATGGTGGTATCCGACAGCGGCGAAACCTTGTCGCCGAAGTAGGCGCCCGAAATAATTGCGCCGGCAATCCAGCCGGGCGGAAAGCCCTGCGCCTGCCCGATGCCGAGCAGGGCAATGCCGATGGTCGCAACCGTTGTCCACGAGCTGCCGGTCATCACCGAAACAATGGAACAGATGATGCACGTCGAGACCAGGTAAAAGCTTGGATGAATAATCCGGATGCCGTAATATATCAGCGTCGGGACAACGCCGCTGATCATCCAGCTCCCCGCCAGCGCGCCGATGATCAGCAGCAGCAGCAGGGCGGGCGAAACGCCGGCAATGCTGGTGACGATAGACTGCTCGATGGCTGTCCACCGCACTTTGTAACACAGCATGGCGATGGCGCAGCATACCGCCGCCGCTATCAGCAGCACAATCTGGCTGCCGCCCGACAGGGTATCGCTGCCGAATATGTAGACGGCGCCAAACAGCAGCCCGACCAGCACCATGACCGGCGTCAGCGATATGAGCAGGGAAGGTTCTTTGACCGGTTGTTTTTTCATTGCATCAAGGTTTTATTGGCTTTTGCGGAACAAATGTACACAAAATTCCCGATATGCGATATGCGATATGCGATGGGCGATATGCGACGGGCGATATGCGA
>JAIRYH010000002.1 GCA_031267855.1 Prevotellaceae bacterium | reverse complement strand
CAGGCGCAACAATGATTACGAGAATGCGGGAATGACGGGCGACCGGGCGCAGCGATCACAGCCCCGCGCCCGAGTGTCGGTTTTTTATTCCTCGAAAAATTGTAAATTTGCAACCGTATGCAATAAAAATATTCACCTTAAAATCTACGTATATGAAAAAAAATGGCGGGCTATTATTGTTTGTGACAACTGTTCTCGGCGTCCTTCCGGCGACGGCGCAGCAAGTGCAGGAGATTTTTACGTATCAGTCATTACCGGTTACCGTGAGCGTACTGCCGGAGGTACAGCAAACCGGAGACCCCAGTACGCTGATTGGCGCGACGCCCGGAATGCTTGACGAGTATGCGCCTGGAGGCGTTATCCCCAGTGCGGTCAATGCGTTTTTGATTTACCGCTACGGTCAATGGGCGTTGATTGACGCCGGCTTCGGCACCAGGCTTTTTGAGCATTTGCAAACGTTCGACATAACGGCTGAAGATATCAGCGTGGTGCTGCTTACGCACCTGCACGGCGACCACATCGGCGGGCTGCTGCGCAGCGGGAAAGCGGCGTTTCCGAATGCTACCGTTTATCTGTCGAAGCAGGAATACGACTACTGGACAAGCGACGACGCAATGAATGAATTGCCGGCAGCCCGTCGCGGCGGCTTTGAGAATGCCCGTAAGACGCTTGCCGCCTACCGCGACCGGCTGCTGCTTTTCGAGCCGGCAAAAATTGGCGCCGCCGTGCCGCGGGAAGTCATTCCCGGCGTCCATGCCATTGCGGCATTCGGGCACACGCCGGGACATACCCTGTACGGCATAGACCTCGGTGCGGAATACTTCCTGGCGTGGGCTGACCTGACACACGCCACGGCAATTCAACTGCCATATCCCGATGTGGCTGTAACCTATGACGTGAACCCCGGACAGGCGATTGCTTCGCGGAAAGAAATACTGGATTACGTAGCCAAAAACACGATACCGGTTGCCGGTTCACATGTCGCTTTCCCGGGCGCCGGCTGGGTTTTTGAAAACAACCGGGGCGGGTATGTATTTCAACCTGCGGCAACGTCGGATGCCATACGAAACGCGGTAACCCGGCAACTAAAAAAATATCCCGGAACACGACTGGCGGATATTTACAAAAACTTTTTCCAGGATTATTTCGGTCCCGGACATATTATTTCCGATGCTGCCGCTGCGAAAAATTATCTGCAGCGGGAGCTGGATGCTCTTTCGGAAACTTCCGGCGCAGCAGTAGAACCGACCGGTTGCGAGGGTAATTTCTATCGCGTCAATCTTTCTCTGGTGAAAGAAAATATAATCCCCTTTGACGTTTTCCTCGATGCCTTTATCGAGAGCGCCAATGCACGGACAGCCCCATCGCCGGCAGTGTGGGCAGCGCAATGGGATAAAATAGAGCAGGTCCTTGACGGGATGCAGCAAAACCTTCCCGATTATGACACCGACAAGGTGAAACTCCATGAGTCTCTTCTGGCCGGACAGCCTGTCGTCCACCACAGCGGCGCTTACAACGGGCAGCACCAGCCGCATTACCGCATCATCAGCAAATCCGTTTTCGACAAAAAACTGAGAAAGCTGCTGGAAAGCCGGCATGTGCCTTCGGGCTTGCCGGAGCAGCGCAAGATGTCGCCAACTCAATAATTTTTCCTACTTTTGCACCCGATTACTAAAAGAGCAGGCACTTTCATTATGCAAAATAAAATCCGGAATTTGTTAAGGGAAGCAGAAACCCTTGCGGCGAAAAGCACACAGGAAGCGGAAGAAATCCGCATAAAATGGCTGGGAAAAAAAGGGCATGTTACGGTACTTTTCGATGAGTTTAAAAACCTGGCGGCGGAAGAAAAACGTGTGCTGGGGCAGCCGCTTAACACGCTGAAAAATGCCGTGCAGGAAAAAATTGCGGCATTGCGTGAAAACACAGCCCCTGCTCCGGACGCCGTTTCCGGCGATTACACGCAGCCGGGTTTCCCCCATCGTTTCGGAGCGCGGCATCCCGTGTCTATTGTCCGCAACGAAATTATCGACATCTTCAAACGCAGCGGCTACACGCTGGCGGAGGGGCCGGAAATCGAAGACGACCGGCATGTATTCTCGGCATTGAACTTTCCGCCCGAACATCCGGCGCGCGACATGCAGGATACGTTTTTTATCAGGCAGGGGAGCAATGCCGTTTTGCTGCGTACGCACACCAGCTCGGTGCAGGTGCGCAGGATGGAAACGCAACAGCCGCCCATCCGCGTCATTTGCCCCGGACGGGTATTTCGCAACGAGGCTATTTCGGCGCGCGCACATTGCATCTTCCATCAGGTCGAAGGGCTGTATATCGACGAGCGCGTGTCATTCGCCGATTTGAAGCAGGCGATATTGTATTTTGCACAGGAAATGTTCGGCGCCGATACGAAAATCAGGCTGCGCCCCTCTTACTTCCCCTTCACGGAACCGAGCGCCGAAGTGGACGTCAGCTGCAATATCTGCGGAGGAAAAGGCTGCAATATCTGCAAGGGCACCGGATGGCTGGAGATTATGGGTTGCGGCATGGTCGACCCGAACGTGCTCGAAGCAAACCATATTGATGCCGGAAAATACACCGGTTTTGCATTCGGCATGGGCATCGAACGTATTGCCATGCTTAAATGGCAAGTGCGCGACCTGCGCCTCTACTTCGAAAACGACGTGCGGTTTCTGGAACAGTTCGCTACGGTTTGATTTAAAGAGTTGAAAGTTGAAAGTTAGCTGCCGCCGGCACATCACCACAATCACCGCATCATTTTGACAGTCCGGGAAGAAAAAATACATCGTGTATATTTCATTTCTCCGGGTGGAAAAGAAAAATACATCGTGTATAAAGTCATTTGAACACTTCTGGAAGAAAAAGACATCGTGTATAAACTCATTTGAACACTTCTGGGAGAAAAAGACATCGTGTATAAACTCATTTGAACACTTCTGGAAGAAAAACACATCGTGTATAAACTCATTTGAACACTTCTGGAAGAAAAACACATCGTATACAAAGTCATTTTGACAATCCGGGAGGAAAAATACATCGTACACAGGTCATTTTGGCGGTGCGGGAAGAAAAATGACCTGGCCGGAAAGTCAGGAAACGCGATGCATCGCATCTCTACCTCCGGGTAGCGCCCCGGAGCGGGCACGTGTTTCCTGCGTTATATTTGAGAATGGCAATCATTCGAGGATTTCAAGTATTCTTCTCTCAACCGTTTCCTTGTGTAACAATGAATACAAAGGTAGCAAAAATGTCCGCAGATTACGCAGATTTTCGCAGATGGATGTAAAAAATCTGTGCAATCTACGTAATCTGTGGACTAATTCGTGGACTTGTTCTTGTTTTCATAAATTACCCTCTTGTACGCTAAACTTCCCTGTCCAAAATTGATGAGCAATCCTATTTCATTTTTAGAGGCTTTCAAATAGTTGATGACTTGTGACAGATGTTCGTTTGTGAGTGCCGACAGCGCTTTTGTTTCAACTATAATGCATCCATAGCAAACAAAATCGGCGACATAGTATTTTGTCAGTTCTTGCCCCTTATACCATATTCTGAGTTGTTTTTCGCGTTCGAAAGGTATATTCCGCAGTAAAAGTTCCTTTGCGAGCGCCTCCTGATAAACGGCTTCCAAAAAACCGGCGCCAAATATTTTGTGTACTTCCATTGCCGCCCCTATAATGGAATAGGTTTCTTCTATATATAAATAATCCATACCCTATATCTTTTGCCCACAAATTTAATAAATATGTCCGCTGATTATGCAGATTTATACAAATTCTTGTATCCATCTGCGAAAATCAGTGTAATCTGTGGACTAATTCGCTCAAAGCTTTCCTTTGGTAGAAGGGAGCGCATACTGATAAATGTCCCTGCGGATGGCCATTTTGATGCTGCGGGCAAGGGCTTTGAAGATGCCTTCTATCTTGTGGTGCTCGTTGGTGCCGCAGGCGGTGATGTGCAGGTTCATACGGGCGGCGTCGCTGAGGCTCTTGAAGAAGTGCGGGAACATTTCGGTGGGCAGGTCGCCGACTTGCTCGCGGTTGAACAGGACGTTCCATGCGAGCCACGGGCGTCCGCCGAAGTCAAGCGCCACGCTGCACAGGCAGTCATCCATCGGGAGGGTATAGCCGTAGCGTTCCGTGCCGCGCTTGTCGCCGAGTGCTTGTTGCAGCGCATCGCCGAGCGCCAGGGCGGTATCCTCGATGGTGTGGTGTTCGTCCACATGGAGGTCGCCCTTCACCTGTATGGTGAGGTCGATGCCGGCGTGGCGGCCTATCTGCTCCAGCAGGTGGTCGAAAAAGCCCAGCCCGGTGTGGATGTCGGTGTGCCCATAGCCATCGAGGTTCAGGGCGACGTGCACGTCGGTTTCGGCGGTGGTACGCTGCACGACGGCGCGCCGTTCGCCGGCAAAAAGATATTCCGTTATCCTGTCCCAGTCGTCGGTAATCAACGCCGGCTGTAGCGGCTTGCTGTGCGCGGCCAGCACTTTGCCGGCGCCTTCGGGTGTATGCAGCCAGATGCCCCGTGCGCCTAAGTTCTCCGCCAGTTCCACATCCGTGAGCCGGTCGCCTATCACGTAGCTGCGGGCGAGGTCGTAGTCGCCGTTCATGTATTTGGCAAGCATGCCGGTGCCGGGTTTTCGGTTGGGCGAAAGGTCGGCAGGGAGCGAAGGGTCAATCAGAATATCGTCAAATACGATGCCTTCGCCCTCGAGCGCTTTCAGCATTTTGTTGTGCGCCGGCCAGAACGTGTCTTCGGGGAACGACGCCGTGCCCAGCCCGTCCTGATTGCTCACCATCACCAGTTCGAAATCCAGATGTTTGCGGATAAACCAGAGGTTGCGGAATATCTTCGGATAAAACGCCAGCTTTTCCAGCGTGTCTATCTGGCAGTCGGCAGCCGGTTCCATAATCAGCGTGCCGTCGCGGTCTATAAACAGGGCTCGTTTCATGAGTTAAAAGTGAAGAGTGAAAAATTAAGCGTTATGTGTGTTAAAAATTGTCGGGTTCATGTTTGCAAATGTACGCAAAATATTTAATTCCCCCCAAACGCAGCGCCGCCCATCTGTGCAGGCGGGCGGAAACCACTACAACGTTTTAAATACTGATATAGGTATAATCCTTGTCTTTCCAAATGTATTTAATGACAACAAATCTTTGTCACCCGTTATCAGATAATCGGCATGGCTGTCTTGTGCCAGCGACAATAAAAAATTGTCTTTTGCATCTCTACAAACGGTAACAACCGAACGAACCTTTACGAAATGCGCATGCTGCCGTATGTATTGCACCAACATTTCAATGTCGTTTCCCAAGAAATACTTATGGAACTTCGGACGCCACACAACGTCTACAAATTCGGCTAATAATTCATTGCTAAAAATCAATGCTACGGCATTGTTTTCCAATAAAGCATCCAAAAATGGATATTGCTTTGTCAGTAAAAAGCTAATCCATAAATTAGTGTCAATAATAATGCTACTTTTTGGCATATCGGACGCTTCTTGCCGTTTCAACCTCCTGCGTAATTTCGTCCAGAGAGGGGGCTGTGTCTGCATGATTGCGAAGTCGGGACAGCAATTCGGTAATTCCAGACGATGGCCGGATAGTAATTAATTTCAATGCTGCCAAATCCTGCAACAGGACTTTTGCCTGTGGGTTCATCAATTGTATCTGGAGTGTTTCCATGCGATAAGAATATTTTCCACAAATGTACGCAAAATATTCCATCGGCACGAATACAATGCACGGAACAATTGCGGGGGACGGTGCCCATAATTTATAGCTTAACGCTTACGACATATAATTGCTCACTTTCTGTTGGCGGGTTATTCGTTGCCAAAAAGCATCGTGTTCTAATTGTTTGTCTAAATAGGCTCTTAATTCTTCAAAACTCATGTTTTTGGTTTCAGCGTAAATTTTTGCCTGAATTTCATTTTTCATTTGTACGCAATCAAAATCTTTTATCCGGTTATTTGCTTTCATAATTTATC
>JAIRYH010000133.1 GCA_031267855.1 Prevotellaceae bacterium | reverse complement strand
CGGAACAGCGGCTGGATTTTCTGCACGTCGAATTGCATGGCGCCATTGGCAATGCCGTCCGTTGAGGTGGCGTAGTATTTCAGGTTGGTGTAATGCGTTGTGATGACGCCAAACGCCTGCTGCTTCACCAGGCAGTCGAGTACGGCTTCGGCAATGGCGCCACCGGCGGCGGGTTCGGTACCGCTGCCGAATTCGTCGATCAGCACCAGGGTGCGGGCGGCGGCATGGCGTACAAAGTATTTCATGTTCTGCAGGCGCGAGCTGTATGTGCTCAAATCGTTGTCGATAGACTGTTCGTCGCCGATGTCGATAAACAGGTCTTCAAATAAACCCATCTCGGAGTTTTCGGAAGCGGTGACCGGAAAGCCGCACTGTAAAAGGTATTGCAGCAGGCCGACGGTTTTCAGGCAAACCGACTTTCCCCCGGCATTCGGGCCGGAAATGAGCAGGATATGTTTTTCGCGATGAAGCTGCAGGTCTAGCGGCACAATAGCCCGGCCTTCTTTCTTCAATGTTTTTTCGAGCAGCGGATGACGTGCCTTCTGCAAATTTATCAGCGGTTCGTTATGTATAACCGGTTTTACGGCGCCGGCTTCAATTGCCCACTGCGCTTTCGCGCGAATGAAATCAATGTCGCCCAGCAAGTCCGTTGCCGCCATGACATCGTCCAGGTAAGGCTGCAAAAAGGATGCAAACGCCTGCAGGATTTTCAGTATTTCGCGCTGTTCGGCATAGCCGAGTTCCTTTATTTCGTTGTTCAGTTCGATTACTTCCAGCGGTTCCACAAAAACCGTTTTCCCGGTAGACGATGCGTCGTATATCATTCCTTTTATTTTCCTTTTATTCCCGGCGGGCAGCGGAATAACCGCGCGCCCGTCGCGGATGGAAACGGCGGCGCCTTCGGCGGCAAGGCCTTCGGCCTGCGCTGTTTTTAAAATGTGCTGTATCCGGCGCGCCACCTGCGCCTGCCTGTCGGCAATGGCCCGCCGCACGTTCAGTAATTCCGGCGAAGCATTGTCCCTGATCGTGCCGTGTTTGGTGATAGTCGCGTCTATCCGCTGCAGTACCAGGGGATACAGGATCACCGGGGCTACCAGCTGTTTCAGCGCCGGATATTGTTCTTCCTTCGTTTTTTTGAAAAACTGCAAAACGGCATGAACGGCGTCCAGCGCCCGCTTCAGGTCGAACAGTTCCGCGACATCGAGGTACATCCCCTGTATGCGCAGTTTTTTTAAAAACGGCGACGCATCCACATAGCCGTCGCCGGGAAAAGTATTTTCCAGAAGCAGGCAGCCGCGCATTTCGTCGGTCAGCGACAGTTGCCGCTGCACTTCGGCGACGGAGGCAGAGAACGCCGCCGCGTACAGTTTTTCCCGCCCCGCTTCGGTGGCGCAGTAAAATGCCGCCCACTCGCGAATGCGGTCAAATGCAATTTTCTGTTCTATGCCTGCCGGATAATTCAAGGGTTGACGTGTGTATATTGTTAAGCGCTGCAAAGGTAAGAAAAGATTTACGGATTTACAGATTTACAGATTTACAGATTTTCGGACTTACGAACTTGCCTGCAAAAGTTTTTTCCATTAAATTTGCACAATTCCAAATTTTAGGCTACTTTTGCAATCCGAAAAATTCCTCAGTAGCTCAGTTGGTCAGAGCATCTGACTGTTAATCAGAGGGCCCCAGGTTCAAGTCCTGGCTGAGGAGCCAAAGAGCTTACCGCATCAGCGGTAAGTTTTTTATTATCGCCTGCTTGCAGGCGCCCCATAACCTTCCCGGCAGGTCGTGCCGGAAAGACCGCAAAAGCCGCTCTTTTTTTGTATCTTTGACGGCTTTTTATCACGATGCTTTATTCAATCATCATACCGGTTTACAACCGCCCGGAGGAAGTGGCGGAACTCCTGGACAGCTTGTCGCAGCAGGAAGGAAACATTCCGTTTGAAGTGATTATTGTGGAAGACGGCTCGACCCGTACATGCGAACAGGCGGTTGATGCACATAAGGGAACCCTGCCCCTGTCGTACTATGCCAAGCCTAACACGGGTCCCGGAGAAAGCCGGAATTACGGGGCGGCAAGAAGCCGGGGCGACTACCTGATTGTTTTTGATTCGGACTGCATCATTCCCGCCCGCTATTTCGAAGAAGTGGAGCGGGAGTTGAAGGTGCGCCCCTGCGATGCATTCGGCGGCCCCGACGCCGCACACGGCACATTCAGTAAAATGCAGAAGGCTGTTAATTATGCCATGACTTCTTTTTTTACAACCGGCGGAATACGTGGCGGGAAAAAACGCCTCGAAACGTTCCACCCGCGCACGTTCAACATGGGAATAAAACGGGAGGCATACGAGGCTTTGGGCGGGTTTTCGTCCATGCGCTACGGCGAAGATATTGATTTCAGCATCCGCCTGCTGGAACATGGATACAGTGTCCGGCTTTTCCCCCATGCCTTTGTTTTTCACAAGCGGCGGACGAGCCTGCGGAAGTTTTTCTGGCAGGTATACCATTCCGGCGCAGCCCGCGTGGCGCTGTATGAGAAACACCCTTCGTCCCTGCGGGCTATTCATTTTTTGCCGGCCTTGTTTGTGCCGGGCACGCTGCTGTTAGCCGGATGCAGCTTTTGGCGCCCCTGCAGCCTGGTTCCGCTGGCGCTGTTTGCCATGCTGACCGGCATTGACGCCACCGTCAGGAATACACATGCAGGCATTGGCTGTTTGTCGGTTGCCGCCTCATTTGTGCAACTTTTCGGCTACGGAACGGGATTCATCGTCGCTTTTATCCGGAAAATAATTT
>JAIRYH010000077.1 GCA_031267855.1 Prevotellaceae bacterium | reverse complement strand
GAACCGATAGAGGGCTGGGAGGGACTGCCGGAGATGTGTGTGTGTGTGTGTGTGTGTGTGTGTGTGTGTGTACAACCATGCGGGTTTCCGGAGGGGTAAACCGACGTGGTGTCAGCACGTTGCAGAGGTGAAATATTAAAAAATTCCGGCATTATAAAATTTAAGGACTCCATCACTTAGCATTTTTTTTCGAAAGGAAGTATCTAAATTGGCGGCAAAGATACGACATCTTTCCGAAGATACAAAATTTTTTTTAGCCTCTTTTTTTTCAGGGGATAACATAACAACTGCAAAACCGGAAGGTATTTATATCCGGTAACTCACGACGGGAGCGGAATGCAGGCAGAAACGCCGGAACCGTATCCCACCTCCACTTTTATAATTCCATTCGCACGCTTAATTCTTAATTTTCCTACATCGTCCCGCCGACCATATCAAGCAGCTCGTTGGTGATGGCTTGCTGTCGCGATTTATTATAGGCAACAGTGAGTGCGCCTATAAGTTCGTCGGCGTTGTCGGTAGCAGTTTGCATGGCGATGACACGCGCTGCATGCTCCGAAGCATTCGAATCCAGCAGCATGGTATAGAGTTTTAGTTTGAGCGATTTTGGCAGCAACTCGGTGAGTACTTCTTCGCGCGACGGTTCCAGAATATAATCTGCCGTCACGCTTTTATCTGTTGTCTTTCCGGCAGGCGGGAGGGTGAGCGGTAAAAAGTTTTCCCTTGTGAGCACCTGCGAACCGGCGCTTTTGAAGTGATGATAAATGACTTCTACGCGGTCAATCGCTTTGCGGTCAAAGAGGGAAATCAGTTCGCCGGCAAATGCAGCCATAATATCGTAGTCGGGCTTGGCTGCCAGACCTTCAAAATAGCGGGTTATTGCATACCCCGATTTACGCGCCGCTTCAAATATTTTTTTTCCGACAGTATAAATAAGAATATGCTCTTTCGGCAGATGTTCGTAGGTGGCCAACACTTTGCGAAATTCCTTGATGACATTGGAATTGAACGATCCCGCCAGCGAACTGTCGGATGAAAACGCAATAATGGCAACACGTTCCGGTGTGCGTTCCGCTGCAAGCGACGTATTGAAATCTTCACTGCCCGCCAGCACACTGTGAAGGATATGGTGCAAAGCATTGGCATACGGAAGCATGCCGGTAATATTCTTCTGCGCCTTGTTCAATTTCGAAGCCGACACCATCTTCATCGCCGAAGTAATTTTCTGCGTTGTTTTTACCGATTGTATCCGTTCTTTTATTTCCTTGAATGCCGCCATGCCGATTAAAAACTACTTTAACATATTCACTGTTTCCTCGGCCAGTTTTTCAATGGCGTCGGTTACATCTTTATTTATTACACCATTTTTCAATGGCGTCAGAATATCTTCCTTGTGGTGGACGTCAAGCGCTTCTACAAACATCCGTTCAAATTCGTTTACACGGTTCAGTTTAATATCGCGCAGCAGTCCCTGCGTACCGCAATAAAGCACGGCAATTTGTTTTTCCACCGGCACCGGTGCATGTTTGGGCTGAATCAGCAGGCGCGTATTTTTCTGTCCCTTGTCAATCGTGAATGCCGTTACAGGGTCTATATCTCCGCCGAATTTAGTGAATGCTTCCAGTTCACGGTATTGCGCCTGGTCGATTTTAAGCGTTCCCGCTACTTTTTTCATCGCCTTGATTTGTGCATTACCGCCCACGCGCGACACGGAAATGCCGACGTTGATAGCCGGGCGCACTCCCTGATTGAATAAATCATTGTCCAGGAAAATCTGACCGTCGGTAATTGAGATCACATTCGTCGGGATGTAAGCCGACACGTCGCCCGCCTGCGTTTCAATGATGGGCAGGGCGGTGAGCGACCCTCCGCCCCTGACTTTTCCTTTCAGGCTTTCGGGCAGATCGTTCATGGCAGCGGCGACTTCCGGCTGGTTGATGATCTTTGCCGCCCGCTCCAGCAGGCGCGAATGCAGATAGAATATGTCGCCCGGATAGGCTTCACGCCCCGACGGACGACGCAGGATAAGCGATACTTCTCGATATGCCACTGCCTGTTTTGACAGGTCGTCGTAAATAACCAGGGCATGCCGTCCGGTGTCACGAAAATATTCGCCGATGGCTGCGCCGGCAAACGGCGCAAAATACTGCATTGCGGCAGGGTCGGCTGCCGTCGCCGCCACTATGACCGTATAGTCCATAGCGCCTTTTTCGCGCAATGTATTTACGATAGACGCTACGGTCGAGCCTTTCTGCCCCACCGCCACGTAGATGCAATACACCGGATCGCCGTTCAGGTAGCCCTCGCGCTGGTTGATGATGGTGTCTAACGCAATGGCTGTTTTCCCGGTTTGCCGGTCGCCGATGATCAGCTCGCGCTGTCCGCGCCCGATGGGAATCATCGCATCCACCGCCTTAATACCTGTTTGCAATGGTTGGTTCACCGGCTGGCGGTAAATGACGCCCGGCGCTTTCCGTTCCAGCGGCATCAGGAATCTTTCGCCGGTAATGGATCCTTTGCCGTCGAGGGTTTCGCCAAGCGGGTCTATCACGCGACCGAGCATTCCTTCGCCCACATTGATGGAGGCTATTTTACCGGTGCGGCGTACCGAAAAACCTTCTTTAATGTGGTCGGTTGTGCCAAGCAATACCGCGCCCACATTGTCTTCCTCGAGGTTCATCACCACGCCCATCATGCCGTCCTGAAATTCGAGCAGTTCATTCGCCTCTGCATTTGCCAGCCCGTAAATGCGCGCCACGCCGTCGCTGACTTGCAGCACCACGCCTACTTCATCGTATTGCAATTTGGTGTCGATATTTTCCAACTGCATTTTTAGGATTTTGGAAACTTCGCTTACTTTTATATCCGACATAATTCTTTATTTTTTCTTGTTGTTTTTTCTGCCCGGCGTTTACACTATAATTTTATTTTTACGGACAAATAACCGCCGCACTTTCTCCAGCTGTCCTGCCACGGAAGCATCGAGCCGGCGGTCGTCTATCTGGAAAATAAAGCCGCCTTTTATACTTGCATCTACGCGGTTTTCTATCTCAACCTTGCCTTGCGTTTGTTGTTCCGCATGGCGTCGTATCCGTTCGATAATCGCACCGGGAAGCGGTTCTGCGGACACCAGCAGTACCGTCCCGATGCGGCGGGTAAAGCGGTAAAGCGCAATATAACACAAGGCGATATTGCGCAATAAGTTCTCACGACGGTTTTCAAGCAGTAGCCGTACAAAGCGCCGGTAGCTTTTTTCCACTTCTGCGCCCGCGGCGTCGCACAATAATTGCTGTTTATCGGCATACGACACCATGGGACTGCTTATTGTTTTGCGCAGGTGCGGCGCGGTTGCCAGAACGCCCGACAGTAATTTCATCCTGTCGTAAAGCGCAATGTCTTCACCATGTGCAGTGGCGTAATCCAACAATGCTTTGGCATATCGCCGGGCTATGTGTCCTTCGTTCATGCTAAATTATATGCTCCGCTTCATTGAGCATTTGCAGGATAAATGCTTCTTCTTTCATCTTATCATCCAATTGCCGGTGCAGCACTTTCTCCGCAATATCCACCGAAAGTATCGCTACCTGCGCGTTGATTTCGCCAAGCGCTTTTTCCTTTTGCAATTCGATGCGCTGCCGTGCCAGCGCAAGCTGTTTTTCCGTTTCCTCCACAGCTCTTTGCTGTGCATTAAGGAGCAGCTGCTCGCCGTCGGCCATTGCCTTTTTAATGATGGCGGCTTGTTGCCTGCGCGCTTCATCGAGCATGGCGAGCGATTCCTCTTTTACATGTTCGAGTTTTCGCGTCGCTTCTTCTGCCGCTTCAAGCGACCGGCTGATGTGGTCGCGCCGTTCATTCACCATGCGGGTAATGACGGGAAAGCCGAATTTTGCCAGCAACCCCAATACAAGGAGGAAACTGACCATCATCCAGAACAGCAAACCAAAATCCGGTGTAAGCATAACTTCTTTGAATTTATGCCAGGAAACAAACGACGATGGCAAACAGTGCCGCGCCTTCTATAAACGACGCCATAATAATCATCGACATGCGGATAAAGTCCGCCACTTCCGGCTGGCGTGCGATAGACTCCATGGCCGAGGCGCCGATTTTACCAATGCCTATGCCGGCTCCAACTACTGCGATAGCTGCCCCGAGCGGTGCAAATACAGCGCCCGAAAGCGTTTGCAAAAATGTAATAACGAATGGTAACATAATTTTTTGTTTTTAAATTTATAATTTTTGTTAAATTGAATTTACGTTTTTATTTTTTTCGTATGGTGCGACGGGCGCGACAAGCCTATGAATACCGCCGAAAGCATGGTGAATACGTATGCCTGAATATAGGCTACCAGCAGTTCAAGGCAATTCATAATGATAGACAAAATCACGGAAAACACCGCCATGCCCGTATTCATGGCGACGCCCATTTTTACGGTTACGAAGATCATGAACGTCAGCGAGAGAATGACCGTATGTCCCGCAAAAATATTCGCCAGCAAACGGATCATCAAGGCAAACGGCTTGGTCAAAATGCCGAACAGTTCAATCACGGGAATGATGGGTATCGGCACTTTTAGCCATACCGGGACGTCGGGCCAGAAAATTTCTTTCCAGTATTCCCGGTTGCCGAATACGTTTACCGCAACCAGCGTGCACAGCGCCAGGAAACAGGTAACGGCAATGTTTCCGGTAGTATTGGCGCCGCCGGGGAAAACCGGGATAATGCCCATAACATTGTTGATAAGAATAAAGAAAAACGCCGTCAGCAAATAAGGCGCATAGCGTTGATGGTCGTCGCCGATATTTTTACGAATCACGTCATCGTAAATGTTCATTACAAACATTTCTACGGCGCATACGAATTTTCCCGGAACGGCGTTTTTCGGGCGCCGCCGGTACCGGCGTGCCGCGCACAGGAAGATGGCGACCATGATCGCCGAATTTATCAGGAGCGCCAATGCGTTTTTGGTGATGGAAATATCCCACGGGCGGTATTCCCCGCCTGTGGCGTTGCGACAGACGATTTTTCCCTTATACCTGCCTTCTGCCGCTATGCCGAAACCTTTATAGGTTTCGCCGTGCGCCAGGCGCCGCGACGAAAACACGTGCCATCCGCCGTCTTCGGCATGCACAATCACCGGCAGGTAAATTGCCAGATGGTGATGATTGATGGTCGTAATGTGCCACCAGTAGCTGTCGGCTGTGTGTTCGCTGATAATCTCGCTGACCGGCAACTGTTCGTCGGCGGCAGGTTTTTCTTCTTCGGCATGCAGCGGCGCCAGCGAGGTAAGCGCTACCATGCCTAACAAAATAAATATGCGTTTGCCCATGTACATCCGGTTATTTTTTTTCTGTCCCTGAATGTTTGCCGCGCCGTTCCATACCGCGCATCACAAAAATTTCCAAGCCCATAAATACAACATAAAACAGCAGGAACGTTATCAGGAAAGCGCGGAATGCCATGCTGTCGAGCCACAGGTAACAAAGGAAGAAAAGCAGCAACGCAACAACCAGCTTGCTCATTTTCCATATCAGGAAATAATTGCCGATATGCGCCGGCGTGATGCTGCCTGCCTGCCATTTCTTTTCCCACCGCAGGGAAAGCCCTGTAAACACAAGCAGGAACACCAGAAACAACACCGGAACATAGCGGCATTCCGCAAAGTTGTACTGCGGTATTGCCAGCCGGAGCACCATTTCCAGCCCGGCGCTCAGCAGGAGCCATACGGCTGCCGCCATGCCCGGCACACTTCCCTTTTTTAAAAAAATATTCATTGCTTTTCCCCTTTTACTGTTCCACGCACACGGTTATTTTATTTTCCTTCACTTCCACAAAGCCGCTGCCAACCGCTATTATTTCAACTTTCCCTTCGCCCGCTACGCACTTTACAGCGCCTTTTGCCAGGATGGAAATCAACGGCGCATGTGCCGGATACACGGCAAATTCACCCGCCCGGCCGGGGAAAACGGCATACTGCAAATCGCCTTCGTAAAGCGTTCCTTTCGGTGATACTATTTGTATATGTACGGTCATTTAAAATCCGGTTGCTACTGATAATTGCCTGCCAAAGACTGTATCTTCGCTCCTTTTTCTATTGCCTCTTCGATCGTCCCGACATTCAGGAACGCCTGTTCCGGCAGGTGATCGGCTTCGCCGTCGAGAATCATCCGGAAGCCCTTTATCGTATCCTCGATAGCCACCATGGCGCCCGGAACGCCCGTAAACTGCGCCGCCATGGCAAACGGCTGCGACAGGAAACGCTGCACGCGGCGCGCCCGGTTCACCGTCGTTTTATCTTCGTCCGAAAGCTCTTCCATGCCCAGGATCGAAATGATGTCCTGAAGCTCTTTGTTGCGCTGCAGGATGCGGATAACCCGCTGCGCCGTGTCGTAATGCACGTCGCCGACAATGGCCGGATCGAGGATGCGCGACGTCGACGCCAGGGGATCAACGGCAGGATAGATGCCCAGCTCCGTAATCTTGCGGCTCAGCACGGTGGTCGCGTCCAGGTGCGAGAACGTGGTGGCCGGCGCGGGGTCGGTCAGGTCGTCGGCGGGCACATACACTGCCTGCACCGAAGTGATGGAGCCGCTTTTGGTAGAAGTAATCCGTTCCTGCATGCCGCCCATTTCCGACGCCAGCGTGGGCTGGTAACCCACCGCCGACGGCATGCGTCCCAGCAGCGCCGACACTTCGCTGCCGGCCTGTGTAAAACGGAAGATATTATCGATAAAAAACAGAATATCCTTGGAGCCCGAACCCGCGTCGCGGAACGATTCCGCCACCGTCAGCCCCGACAGCGCCACCGAGGCGCGCGCGCCGGGCGGCTCGTTCATTTGCCCGAAAATTAATGTTGCCTGCGATTTTCCCAACTCGGCATAATCGATTTTGGAAAGATCCCAGTCGCCTTTTCCCATCGCCTCCTTAAACGCTTCGCCATAGCGGATGACGCCGGATTCAATCATCTCGCGCAGCAGGTCATTCCCTTCGCGCGTCCGCTCGCCCACGCCGGCAAATACCGAAAACCCGTGATGCTTCTTCGCAATATTATTGATGAGCTCCATGATGAGCACCGTTTTGCCCACGCCGGCGCCGCCAAAAAGCCCGATTTTGCCGCCTTTGGAATACGGCTCGAGCAGGTCGATCACCTTGATGCCGGTAAACAGCACCTCCTGCACGGTCGACAGCTCGTCGAACTTCGGCGGGTCGCGGTGGATGGGCTGCGCGCCCTTCCTTTCCAGGCCTTTTATCCCGTCGATCGCCTCGCCCGTCACATTCATCAGCCGCCCCTTGATCTGGTCGCCCACCGGCATGGTGATCGGCAGATAGTACGACACCGCCTCCATGCCGCGCTGCAGGCCGTCGGTAGAATCCATCGCCACCGTGCGCACCGCGCTTTCGCCGATGTGCTGCTGGATTTCGGCAACCAGCGTCCGCCCGTCGCGCCGCCTGATTTCCACCGCGTCGTGGATGGCCGGAAGCATCACGCCTGTTGCGTCGCTTTCCCGGTCAAAGCTGATGTCCACCACGGGGCCAATGATCTGCGAGATGCGCCCCGCGATGTGTTTGGGAATAATTTCTTCGTGTATCATATCGACTGCTTCATTAATATCTGTAAAAAAACCTCACAAAAGTAAGCTTTTTTTTTAATATGGAATTTAAAATAATTTAAAATAAGTTAGGTAAGTTAAAGAATGGCTGGCGCCAGCCAAATCCGTCAATCCGTCAATCTGTAAATCCATTCATTAACTTCCCTAACTTCTTTTCACTTCTGTTTGAAAAAAAATTTGCAGGTACGGGAAATATACACTACTTTTGCATCCGTTTTGGTTACCACTTTATAAAAAATGACTGCACAGTGAACTATTAAATCCGTAAACCTTGAAAACGCTAAACATTAAAACAGACCCCTGCAATAGCTTGACGCCACGGCTGTTTGCCCCTCCGGAAACCCGCGTGGTTGTACACACACACACACACACACACACACACACACACACACACACACACACTCGCGCAGGCGCTCCTTTCTTCTATAACGCGCGCGAAATATAGGAAATCTTTTTCAATTAAGAACCATATCGTATTTTCAAACGGCGGAAAGTTATCCACAATTTTCCTCCGTTTGTTTTTATACCCGTGCCGCCGGTATATGATTTTACCTCTATATGCCCCCATGCCCGAGCCCCCGGTGAAGGCTCCGACAGCTGTCGGAAAACGGCCGAAGCCCTTCGGCATACTTCCAACACGTGTTGGAACCGCCCCGAAGGGCTCGGGCATACGGGCATATAAAGGCAAAATCCCGTCCCGAAGGCGCGGGTATAAAAATAAACGGGGGAAAATTGTGGATAACTTTCCGCCGTTTGAAAATACGATAGGGTTCTTAATTGAAAAAGATTTCTTATATTCCGCGCGCGTTGTAGAAAGAAAGGAACGCCTGCGCATGTGTGTGTGTGTGTGTGTGTGTGTGTGTGTGTGTGTACAGCCATGCGGGTTTCCGGAGGGGCAAACAGCTGTGGCGTCAGGGCGTTGCAGGGGTGTTTCCGGCAGGGTTACTGCGGCAGGTGAAGCAGGTATGTTAAGGGTTCCGGGCATTGTTTTCAGTTGAAAGTTGTTTTCAGTTGAAAGTTGAAA
>JAIRYH010000050.1 GCA_031267855.1 Prevotellaceae bacterium | reverse complement strand
TTCACTGCCAGTGATTGCAGAAACATTATTCCTGCAATTCATTTCTTCAACCTTTACCGTGATTTTGCTCCTTATTCCATAAAAAACCAAGAGTGGAAAGGATGCTATACTTACGACGTATCGAGGTTCGGGAAAACCCAACAAACGAACAAGTATAACAACCAACACCCACTCTTGGCGAGGTCGCTTTTACTTATTATTCTTCGTTTGTTTGAAATTTTCCCGATTTCGATGCGTCTGAAAGATAAAAGTTAAAGCGATATATTTTATATATCTAAGTTCAGTACGTCAAGGAGCACATATTAGCGTCGCAAATATAGAACAATATTTTTTATCTGCAAATCTTTTATCAAAAAAGGAGTTTCTTTTTTGCGTATGGGTCGTCCTTATTTTTGCTTACGGATGCAAATGCGGCGCATATTTTTCATCAGATTACGATATTTTTACGAATTGCCTGCAAAATGCCCCGAATTACGCTACACCTGCCGTCCGTCCGCCTAATTCCTGATTCCTGATTCCTAATTCTCCTGCACGCCCCATTTTTCTTTCCATTTCCTGTAGAATTCGGGCGTGGAGACTTCCATGACGCCTTCCCGGGTGACGAATACCTGGGTGCTCGCAGCCCTTGCCACTACCGTGTGTCCGGACTGTTTGCGGATCGTGTAGTCAAATATCAGCTTGGCCGCGCCGGTGGGCACATAAGCGGTTTCGACCTCCAGCGATTCGTTCAGCGCCACCATGTCGAGGTAGCGTATGTGGAGGTCGACGATCGGCGCAATGTATCCGCTGTTGTAAATGTCGGTGTAGGCCACGCCGAATTTCCTGCCGAAGGCTTCCCGTCCTTCTTCGAGGTATTTGAGGTAGCGCCCGTGCCAGACAATGCCCAGCGAGTCGACGTCATAAAAGTGAATCTCGACGGGCGTGGTGGCGGATAACGGTGCACGGTGCACGGCGGTACACGGTGCACGGTTCACGGTACACGGTGCACGGTGGTGCGCGGAACGTCCGCTGTTCGTTGTTTGCTGTTCGCTGCTCAGGGTGTGTTGTTCGCTGTTCATTATTTGCTGTTCATCATTGATTGCGCCCTTTCATGGCTTACGTTGCCGGCGACAGCCACCGTGTACCGTGCACCGTGTACCGTTCGCCGTGTACCGTGTACCGTTCGCCGTGTACCGTGCACCGTGCACCGTGCACCGTGCACCGTTCGCCGTGCACCGTGTACCGTTATTTCAGCCGGTCAAGCATAAAGTCGTAGAGGTTTTCGAATGTTTTGATCGAGCTGATTTCGGGGCTTTGTATTTTTACGCCGAATTTGTTTTCTATTAGCGCTACCATGTCTACCAGTCCCAGGCTGTCGAGGTCGAGGGTTTCTTTTATGTCGGCCTCCGGGGTGATGGTGGCCGCTTCGATTTCAAATTCCACGGCCAGGGCTTCATTGAGGTTTTTAATCAGTTGTTGTGCTTCCATTTTTTTCAGTTTATGTTAAGAATGATTGTTGCCGGTTTAAAGGTTTTTCACGATCAGTGTAGAGTTGGTTCCGCCAAAGCCGAAGGAGTTGGAGAGGAACGTGTCGAAGTGTTTTGTTACGCGCCGTACCGGGATGTTCAGGTGCGCCGAGGCTTCGTCGGGGTTTTCAAAGTTGATGCTGGGTGCAATGAAGTCGTTTTTCATCATCAGCATGGAGTAGATTATTTCGCTGGCGCCGGCCATCCACATTTCGTGGCCGGTCTGCGATTTGGTGGAGGTAACTTCGGGCTTGCAGTCGCCGAAGACGCCGGCAATGGCTTTGGCTTCGTTGGTGTCGCCAAGGGGCGTGGAGGTGGCGTGGGCATTGATGTAGCCGATTTCACGGATGTCTATGCCGGCTTCCCTTATGGCCATTTTCAGCGACCGGCTGGGGCCGTCGACGTTGGGGACGGAGATGTGGTCGCCGTTGGAAGAAAAGCCATAGCCGCAAATCTCTGCCAGGATGGGCGCGTTGCGGCGCACGGCGGCGTCATAGCTTTCGATGATTACGGTTGCGGCGCCGCCGCCGGGCACCAGTCCGTCGCGGTCGCGGTCGAAGGGGCGGGAGGCTTTTGCCGGCGCGTCTTCACGTACCGAGAAGGCGCTGATGCCGTCGAAGCTGCCGATGGAATACGGGTTGACTTCCTGTGCGCCGCCGCAAATAATGCAGTCCTGCAGGCCCGAGCGGATCAGCAGGCTGCCCAGTCCGATGGCATGCGATCCGCTGGCGCAGGCGCTCGATATGGTCAGGTTGATTCCTTTCAGTTTGAAGATGCAGGCAAGGTTCATCGTTACGGTGGAGTTCATTGACTGGAAAATGCCTCCGGCGCCTATCATGGTCGTGTCTTTTTTCTCGCGCATGGTGTCGATGCTTTTCATTACGGCGTCGGCGCTGCTGTCGTTGCCATACAGCAGTCCTGCTTCGTGCGTGTCCAGGTAGTCGCGGTGCAGTCCGGCATTTTGCAGCGCTTCCGCCGTGGCGACGTAGGCATAGCAGGCCTGTTCCGGCATATATACCCGCTGGTTGCGGCTTAATATGGTTTTCAAATCGGGAAGTTCCAGGCGGGCGGTCAGGCCGGATCGAAAGCCCAGCGCCTTGCGTGTCGCATCAAGTATGATGCCGGATTTCACGTCATAAAGGGATTGCTGCACTTCTTTCAGGTTTTTTCCGAGGCAGGAATAAATCCCCATGCCCGTAATCACTACTCTCTTCATTGTTCGCGTAATTGTTTATTGTGTTAATGTTTTAATTTTTCCCTGCAGTTTTTAAATGTTAAATAGCCTGTCCAGTCTTTCGTGCATCTGTTGCCTGCGCGCCGCCACCCCGTCCAGTTTTCCTTTGCGCGACAGCCGGCGGAACCGCCATGCGCTTGCCCGGCGCTTCCACGCTTTGGCGTAGCAGGGCACAAAGATACTTAAAATCGGCAAACAAACCAGGTAAAGGGCGGAAATAATTAACGATTTCGTAAAAATCAGCGTCAGCCCGAACGCGAGGATGCAGGTGAGCGGAAACGCAATCAGCAGGCCGAGTATAAGGTCAATCGTGCCGTGCAGCATGGCGTCTTCAATCCGTGCATTGATCAGTTTGACGGGAATGATGCGCAGCAGATTCGACAGCCACGCAAACGCGAAGAAGGGAGCCGTCAGCAGAAGCAGCAAGCCTTTCAGGGCATTTTTCCGGAATGGCGGACGCTTGTCAAAATCGCCGTCGCAGAGGTGCAGCCGGCTGATTTCGCCGTTTACCGCGGCGGCCTCCCGGTAAATCGACGCTGCCGCCTCGCCGTCGACGGCTTTCAATGCGTCCAGGCGCGCGACAAATTGCCGGTCGGCAAGCAGTTTTTCGGGAAGCACGGCAGGGTCGTATCCGTTGCATTCTGCATACTTGTTGCCGTAGGTATTCCTTAAATAGTCAATCGCGCTGTAATTTTCCACATCGGTTATGTTAAGCATCAATCCCGTTATTTGTTGCCGCACCAGTTCATTGACCCGGCGGCAAGCCGTACGCGGTTTTGTTTTGTACAATTCGTAGTAAGGCGCAATGGAAACGGGCGTGCCGAATTTGATAAGAATGTCTTCTCTCCGCCCGAAATAGTGCGAATAATGATTGCAGGAAGGCAGTACAAACAGTTCTTTCTCAAAATTGCATTTCTCCGCCGCCTGAAAAAGCAGCACCAGGTAGCCATACGAAAATTTACCCAGCCAGTGTTTATCCTGATGCCCCGCTTCGGGATAAATGATCACCGTGCCGTCATGGAGCAGCACCTCGCCGGCTTCGCCGAATGTATAAGTGTTATGCGAAAGGCTGTCCACGCCCTGGTAATCCATCCGGAAAGCAGGCAACAAGCCCACCCACCGGAAAATGGTTCCGAAAACAGGATAGTCGAAAGCGTCGGCACGGGTGATGGCGCGGATTTTTTGCCCCTTGCGGGTTTTAATCGCCATCACCAGCCCAAGGGCGTCGTTCAGGCTGTTCTGGTGATCCGAAACGATGAGCAGCGGACCCTGTGCCGGCACGTTTTCCGCGCCGACGGACCAGGTTTTCCGGTAATATAGCTTATCATGATAAAATCGTACATAACTTTTAAATAACCTGTATCCTGTTCCCAACCTCGCCTTTTTGGTGTTTTCATTCATATATGCGGTTGTTTAAAATGAC
>JAIRYH010000007.1 GCA_031267855.1 Prevotellaceae bacterium | reverse complement strand
AAAAAAAAATGATGTGATGATGTGATTGATGTGGCTAACGCCACTGAGCGCTTGCCGCAATGCTTAATTATAAAATTATGTATCTTTGCAGCGGTAAAAAAATAATATGTCAACACTTTGCTATTGGTTATTGCTGGCGGTTGTGTATCCGCTTGCCTGTCTGCCGGGACGTGTGCTGTTCGCTTTTTCCGATGTGCTGTACTTTATGATTTACCATGTTTTCGGTTACCGGAAAAGCGTCGTATATACCAATCTGGCACGCTCGTTCCCCGAAAAAAACTATGGCGAAATAAAAGACATTGCCAAACGGTTTTACCGGTATTTTACGGACCTGTATATTGAAACCCTCCGCACACTGTGTTTCTCGCGTGCCAAAATGGACAGGATGGTTCATGTCGCAAATCTCGAACGGCTCGAACACTATATGCGACAACACCGGAGCGTGGTCATGGTTACGGCGCATTACGGGAATTGGGAATATTTCCTTAAGATATCGCTGCATTTCCCGCTTAAAGTGGCCTACAAGCCCCAAAGCGTCCGGGCGATCGACCGCCTCATGACGCGCCTGCGCCTGCATTACAACAAGTCTGCCATCATCCCGATGCAAAACATGGCGCGCTACATGCTGCAGCACAAAAAGGAAACGTATAATTACCTGTTTATCGCCGACCAGTCGCCGTCGCCGCAGTCCAAATGCTGGATGCGCTTTTTAAATCAGGACACGCTGTTTTTCGGCGGTGCCGGAAAACTGGCGCAGGCGCTGGATTTGCCGGTACTGTATGCGGAGATGCAACGGACAACGCGGGGGCATTACCGGCTTACCTTTACGACCGTCTGCGAACACGCTGCCCAACTCCCCGAACAGGAAATCACACGCCGCTGTGCGGAGCTGATGGAACAATCCATCGTCCGCGAACCCGCCTTCTGGCTCTGGACGCATAAACGCTGGAAGCGGAAAAGAAACACGGAAGCGTAGGCGACCGGAAGCCGTCCGTTCAAAAATTTTATTCCCCGTGCAGCAAAATCAACATTGTCCCGTTATAAGAATGAACGGACAAACGTATGCAAACCATTTTTAAACCTGCTTCCCCACAAACGGCTATTTTGCAAACACAGCTGTATAACGCCCATTACCGGCGCATCTATAACACCTGCCTGCGCATCATCGGCAACACCGCCGAGGCGGAAGAAGCCATGCACGACGCCTTCCTGAAAATTTTTACGCACCTGCATAAAATAAGCGGCGAAAAAGATTTTTACCCGTGGAGCCAAAGCATCGCCATTCGTACGGCCATTGACCGGGTGCGGAAAAAGAAAATTCGTTTCGAGCCGGTGGAAAACATTGCGGAAGAAACGCCCGAAGAGGACGCCGGAGCCGGAGCATGGAGCGTGACGGCCATCAAGCAAAAACTGAACGAGCTGCCCGACGGATACCGCATCATCCTTTCGATGCGGCTGTTTGAGGAGTGCAGTTTTGAAGACATTGCCGGTACGCTGAAAATAAAAGAATCAACCGTGCGTTCGCAATTCGCGCGGGGGCGGCAAAAATTGCTGCAGCTATTGAAAAAACATGACTTTATAACTATATAGAATCTCCGGTTATGGAAAAGAAAAATACCGCCGGCCCGCCGGCCGCCCGCCCCGAAGAGCGGGAAAACCTGGAACGGTTTATCAAAAACAATCTGTCCGCTTTCGACGAAGAGCCGGCCGGCGGGCATTATGAACGGCTGCAGGCAAAACAGACAAAGACGCGTCGCCGCGCCGGCATGCTTTTTATGGCGCAAATGATGGCGGCGGCCTGCATTGCCGTGGCGGTTACGGTGTACTGGCGCCACATGCCCGCCGTATCGCAGACACCGGATGCGCTTTGTGAAAACACCGCCGACATGAAAAGCTGCTACTTTGACAAGATGAACGCGGTGGCGGCGCAAATCCGGGAAATTGCCGGAACGCTCGACAGCATGGACGCCCAGGATGTGATGATGGAAGTGGAAAACATCCTGCTTGATGGCGACGACATCGAACAGCAGCTGCCCGAAGAACTCTCCGAAGAAGCGGCAAAAGCCATTTTATCCGGCTATTACCAGCATCATCTCGAAACCCTGCAATCCATTGCGGAGCACTGTGAAGGTTTCAAAATTTAAAGATTTCATTATTTCAAGATATAAATAACCATTTAAAAAAATAGAAAATGAAAAAAATTATCTTACTTGTTATCCTGTCGGGCATGGCAATGGCTGCTGCCGGACAGTTGACGGAAACGCGAACGGTTTCCGGTTTCACGGGCATTTCCGCCAGCAGCGCATTCGACATTACCGTGACAAAAGGAACGGCGGAATCGCTGGTGGTTACTGCCGACGAAAATATAATGCCTCATGTGCGCAGCGAAGTGCTCGGCGGGGTGTTGAAACTGTACCTCGACAGATTGCCGAGAAACACGAATGTGAAAAACCTGAAAGCGGCGGTTACCGTGAAAGAACTGGAAACCGTAAAACTTTCCGGCGCGTGCAAGCTCGCAAGCGACGCGGTGTTCACGCCTGCGGAATTTGAAGCCGGCATTAGCGGCGCCTCATCGCTGCAATTGACGGTAGAAACCGGCAAGCTGTCGATTGAAGCCAGCGGCGCCTGCAAAATTACACTCGATGCGACCGTGAAAGGCAAGGCGGAGTTCGACCTTTCGGGCGGGTCTAAACTGCAAAGCAAATTGCGTGCCGACCGCCTTGAAATGGACATAAGCGGCGCGTGCCGGGTGGAATTGAGCGGCAGCGCGAACGAGGCTTTCTTTGATTTGTCGGGCGCAAGCAAAATCGAAGCGGACAATTTATTGCTTCAGGAAGCGACAGTAAAAGCATCGGGCGCAAGTTGGGTGGAAGTACACTCCGAGAAATTTTTAAGCGTGCGCTCATCAGGCGCTACCACGGTACTCCACAAAGGAAATCCGACGGTGACTGACATAAAAAGCGGCGGCTACTTTTTTTCTAAAAAATCAAAAAAAATAGAATAAACCATAAAAAAATATATATTATGAAAAAAATGACGTTTCTTGCCGCCATGCTCGCGGGTATGGCAGCGACTGCGCCGGGCTTTGCGCAGCAGTATGAACAAGAGCCATTCGCCGTGTATAAATTCCCTGCCGGAAAAATTGAAAAAGTAACGGTATCAACCATCGGCGGCAGCATTCGCATAAACGGCAACGCCACCGACAGCGCGGTAGTAGAAGTGCGCATCCGCCCACTCAAGCGGAAATTGTCGAAAGAAGAAATCCAAAAAATCCTCAACGACGAATTTGCGATGGACACAAAAGTAGTAGAGGGCGAGCTGCAAGCCATCGTCAGCCGGAAAACGCGCCTGACTAAAGCAGAGAGGCAGTTGACCATTTCGTTTTATGTGAGCGTGCCGCAAAAAGTAAGCACCGCCTCAAAGACCAGCGGCGGCAGTATTCATATCCAACGCCTGAACGGCAGGCACGATTTAAACACTTCCGGCGGCAGTCTGCACATCGAAAACGTAGGGGGGCATGTTACCGGGCATACGTCGGGTGGGAGCATCCATATCTCCGGCGGCACGGGTACCACAGAGCTTGTTACTTCCGGCGGCAGCATCCATGCGGAACAGTTGCAAGGCGGTAACTACACGTTCAAGACGTCGGGCGGCAGCGTGAATTTGAACAATATCAGCGGCAATGTAATCGCCGCCACCAGCGGCGGCAGCATCCGGCTAATCGACCTGACCGGCTCGATAGATGCAAAGACCTCCGGCGGCAGCGTCCATGCCGCCCGCGTGAGCGGCACGCTGCATACCGGCACTTCCGGCGGCAATATGCGGCTACAGAACATTGCCGGCAATCTGGACGCTAAAACTTCCGGCGGCAGCATGAATGTGCAGATGACTTCGGTGTACAAATATGTACGTTTAACCAACAGCGGGAACATCTCACTGTCGCTGCCCGAAGGAAAGGGATATACGTTGAAAATTCACAGCAGCGACAAAATCAACACTTCCTCCCTCGACAACTTTTCCGGCATTTTTGAATCGAAAAATATCGACGGAACGTTGAATGGCGGCGGCGCGGAAATCACCGTCAAATCATCTCAGCGGGTCAATTTAACATTTGAATAAATAAATGGTATTTTTTCATAGATAATAAGACTGTCCAAACGAAGAGGGCGTTTCTGGGACAGTAAAAATAACCCTAACGTGGATTCAGTTCCCGTTAGGGTTATTCGTGTTGGTAACCC
>JAIRYH010000029.1 GCA_031267855.1 Prevotellaceae bacterium | reverse complement strand
GTAACCGTTTTTAAGGATCTGCAAACAGCCCTGTCCGAAAAATTCAGGGTGGTGGCGGTAGATTTTCCCGGATTCGGGAGAAGCGAAGAGCCCGGGGAAGTGTGGGGCTGCATGGAATATGCGCACTGGACGCAGCGGTTTATTCAAAAAATGAACATCAACGCCCCGCTGGTGTTGGGACATTCCTTTGGCGGGAGAATAGCGGTGGTGTTAACCTCCAAAATAAATATCCCGAAACTGATATTGACGGGAAGTCCCGGTATCGTGAACAGTAGCCATGCGCCAAAGAAAACGCCGGCAAAATACCTGCCTGCCTGCCTGAAAAAAGGACGGCTCAGGGAGTTTATTATTAAAATAGCCGGATCGGACGACTACAAAAATGCAACGCCCCGCATGCGGGAAGTGCTGAAAAAAATCATAGCCGAAGATTTGCGGACATTTGCCGGAAAAATCGCTGTGCCCACCCTGCTGATTTGGGGCGCAAACGACAGGGAAACGCCCGTGGCAACAGGCAGGGATTTCAACACGGTTATTCCCGCGTCAAAACTGGAAATACTGCCCGATTGCGGTCATTACGCCTTTCTTGAGAAAAAAGATGTTTTTTTAGAATTAATCCTTGACTTTTTTGAAAACAATGATTGAAACGCTAAGCTATATCACATTTTTATGCCTGTCTGTCTACAGTATCCTTTTACTCAAAAAGGAACTGCACATGATGCAGCTGAATGGCTATTTCAATGCCCGCTACTTCAAATGGCTTAAAGAAAGCGGCAGGAAACAGTACGACGGGATAAGAATCCTCATTGTTCTGTGCTGCGCATTGCCTGCTTTGCATTACCACTGGCTGCTTCCGGCAGGCGCGATGCTTCTGTCCGGCGCGGGCAGCTTCATGCTGTTAAAGCAAAAATCGAAAAAGAAACTGGACTTTACCCGCCGCGCCGTAAGGCTGTTTGCCGTGACGCTGCTCCTCGCCGCAGCCCTGCCCGCCGCCGCGTGGCTGGCGACACGGGATATGCGATACGTTGCGCCGTCATTCGCGCTGCTTGCCGGCTTTTCGTTTATCATCATCATCCTTGCCAATACGCTCGCAAAACCGGTGGAACGGCTCATCAACCGGTGGTATGTCAAGGATGCGGAAAAGAAAATCAGACACTATCCGGATCTGACGGTTATAGGCGTTACGGGCAGTTATGGAAAAACCAGCGTGAAACATTTCCTGCAGCATATCTTATCGGAGCGCTACCATGTGCTGATAACGCCCGGAAGTTTTAACACCACCATGGGCGTCGTCAGGACTGTCCGTGAACACTTGCAGCCGCTGCATGAAGTTTTTATTGTGGAAATGGGCGCCAAAAAAACCGGCGACGTGCAGGAGATTTGCCAAATCGTCCGTCCGCGCTATGGCATCATCACGGCTGTCGGGGCACAGCACCTGGAAACATTCGGCAGCCTTGAGAACGTCAAAAAGGCAAAAATGGAACTCATGGCCGCGCTCCCTGCCACCGGCGCCGGTTTTATCAATTTCGACAACTGCGCACCCGCCGACATTCCCGCCGGCGCGGAGGCAGAAGTAATATCATTCGCCATCCTGGCCGGCGCCGACTACTGCGCCGCAAACATTGCCTACGGAAACAGCGGCATGTCGTTCGACGTGTACCGGCGGAAAGGAAAAATGCTGACGCTGGAGACCTCCCTGCTGGGCGGACACAACGTATCGAACCTGCTCGCATGCGCGGCTGTGGCGCTGGAGATGGGACTTGAAAAATACAGGATAGAAAAGGCCGTGAAAAGCATCCGTGCCGTGGAACACCGGCTGGAAATAAAAACATTGCCCAACGGGATCACCGTCATCGACGACGCCTTCAATTCCAACCCGGTGGGCTCGAAAATGGCGCTGGAGGCGCTGAAACGGGTGAAGGGAAACAGGAAAATAGTCATTACGCCCGGCATGATTGAACTGGGGGAGAAAGAATATGAACTGAATTATGCCTTCGGGCAAACCATCGCAAGCAACAGCGACATTGCCGTGCTCGTGGGCGCCGGCAGAACCAGACCCATTCAGGACGGCATAAAATCAACCCGTTTCCCGGCAGAGAACATGATGGTCTGCAAAAATCTGCAGGAGGCAAACGAATATGTCAAAAGCATCATGCAACAGGGAGATGTGGTGCTGTACGAAAATGATTTACCCGATACGTTTAACGAATAAATTATACATGTTATGAAAAAAAATATTGGTATTTTTTTCGGCGGTCGCTCGGTGGAGCATGAAATATCCGTCATCTCGGCGCTGCAGGTCATCAAAATGATTGACCGGGAACGCTACGAAGCCATACCCGTCTACCTTGCAAAAGACGGCAGCTGGTACACCGGCAACTGGCTAAAGTATATCGACAATTTCAGGAACGGCAGGGAACTGATAAGGCACTGCCGGAAAATCATACCCTCCCTCACAGCCCGCGACGGGACGCTGCTGGGCTGTCCGCAGGGATGGCTGAAAAGGAGCAGGGTTGTGGCAAAAATCGACGTTGCCTTCCCCGTTTTCCACGGCGCATACGGGGAAGACGGATGCATGCAGGGCGTTTTTGAAATCATGGACATCCCGTACGCCGGTTCGGACGTCACCGCTTCTGCCGTTGGCATGAACAAGATTTTGACGAAGGAAATATGCAAAGCCGCCGGCATACCCGTGCTGGAGCATTACAGGCTGGACGCCGACGGATGGTTCGCCGACAGGGAAAACCATATTGCACGCATCACCCGCCAATTCACATTCCCCGTCATCGTCAAGCCAAACAACCTGGGCTCGAGCATCGGCGCAAGCAAAGCCGGCAATGCGGCAGAACTCGAAAATGCCATCGAACTTGCCGCCGTCTATACTGACGATATACTTGTCGAAAAATATGTAACAGCCATAAAGGAAATAAACTGCTCGGTGATGGCAACCGCCGCCGGCGTCGAGGTTTCGGAATGCGAAGAGCCGCTCATTGCACCCAACAAACTGCTAAGCTTTGACGACAAATATTTGTCCGGAAATGCTTCCCCGAAAGGAATGGCGGGCTCCAGCCGGAAAATCCCCGCAGACATACCGGACGCCGTGAAAAAAGAAATACGCGACTGCGCCGCCGGCATTTTCAACCGCCTCGGCTGCTCGGGCGTTGCCAGAATTGACTTTATCATGGACACCGCAACAAAAAAGGTTTATCTGAACGAAATAAATACCATTCCGGGCTCCATGGCGTTCTACCTGTGGGAGGCTACGGGTAAAAACTTCACCACCCTCATTACCGAAACCATCGAACACGCCGTGAAAAGATTTACCCGCAACAGCAAATTAATGAAATCCTTTGACTCCGGCGTCCTGTTTAACATCGACGGCAACAAACTGTCCGGAAAATTACTTTGATGATATTGCCTGAAGCGGCAATGCAACCGGCGCCCGTGATACGGGCGTGGCAGAGCCTCTGCCACACCGCATTTTGATTTTTATTTTGTACTTTTGCTGCATGAAAAGGGCGCTATTATTTTTATTTTTGATTCTCTCCCACGGACCCGTCCGTTTCGCAGGGGCACAAACATTGCCGGAACCGCTCCGGCAG
>JAIRYH010000128.1 GCA_031267855.1 Prevotellaceae bacterium | reverse complement strand
CCTGGCTCCGACAACAAGCACCACCGCCCAGTTAGTAATGGGCGATGCTCTCGCCGTCTGTTTGCTGCAGCTTCGCGGCTTTACAGAGCAGGATTTTGCGCGGGTGCATCCGGGCGGTTCATTGGGTAAAAAACTATATTTGCGGGTCGAAGATTTAATAGATAAAAACCGCAAACCGCAAGTGTTGCCGGAAGAAACAATCGACAATACCATCATCACCATCTCTTCAAACAGGCTTGGTGCAACGGCTGTAATAGATAATGCCGGAACCGTCCTTGGCATTATTACTGATGGTGATGTGCGGCGAATGCTGGAAAAAACAAAAAGACTGGACGCCTTGACTGCTGTTGATATTATGTCGAAAAATCCAAAAATAATCGATATGTCGGAGCTGGCAGTAAAGGCTTTTAACTTGATGGAAGAAAATAAAATTACGCAACTGCTGGTGGTTCACAACAACGAGTATGCAGGCATGGTACACCTGCATGATATATTGCGGGAAGGAATTGTTTAAAGCGTAGGAAATATGATTTTACATTGCAAAGATTTGGTAAAAAAATACGGTTCGCGTACCGTAGTGAAAGGCGTGTCTGTGCAGGTAGAGCAGGGCGAAATAGTAGGATTGCTCGGGCCGAATGGCGCCGGAAAAACAACCACGTTTTACATGCTCGTGGGTTTGATAAAAGCCAATAGCGGCAGTATTTATTTAGATGATCGCGAAATTACCAAAGAACCGATGTACAGGCGCGCACAAAGCGGATTGGGTTATTTGGCGCAGGAAGCGTCGGTATTCCGTAAGCTTTCGGTGGAAGACAACCTGCTGGCAGTAATGGAAACAAAAATCAAAAATAAAGAAGAAAGGCACGAGCGGCTGGAATACCTGATTGATGAACTCGGATTGCAGAAGGTACGCAAGAGTTTGGGCGTTCAATTGTCCGGCGGCGAGCGGCGCCGTTGCGAAATCGCCCGCTGTTTGGCTATTGACCCGAAATTTATTTTGCTGGACGAACCCTTTGCCGGCGTTGACCCTATTGCCGTAGAAGACATACAAACAATAGTGTCGCGATTAAAGGATAAAAATATCGGCATCATTATTACAGATCATAATGTGCACGAGACACTGGCTATTACCGACCGCGCCTACATGCTCTTCGACGGTTCCATCCTGGAAAGCGGCACTGCCGAGGAGTTAGCCGCCAATCCCGAAGTGCGGCGGAAATATTTGGGGCAAAACTTTAAGCTGCGCACTAAAAAGCTAAAAGCTAAAAGCACTGATGCGGCTGATTAAATCTGCAAATAAGAAAACTAACAATCATGAGCGATTATTTGGAAAAGTACGGGTGGGTACTGGACGAAGCAGTTGTTGTAAAAGCAGTAGCGGAAATAAAAAATGAACTGCCTGCATTTCGCACGCAGGATGCCTGGAAGCGCTGTTTCGGAGCAATTGACTTAACCACGTTGAATGCTACCGACACTGTGGATAAAGTACGCAAACTGACAGAGAAAGTAAATGATTTTTCTTCCCGTTTCACAGATGTGCCGAATGTAGCGGCTATCTGCATTTACCCGGCATTGGTGCGGACGGTACGCGAAACATTAAAAACACCGGCTGTTCAAATCGCCGCAGTCGGTGCGGGGTTTCCGGCATCGCAAACGTTTATGAAGGTGAAGTGCGACGAATGCCGCACCGCCGTGGAACAGGGGGCAACGGAAATTGATATTGTCATATCTTTGGGGGCATTCCTTTCCGGCGACTATGACGTAGTTGCTGCTGAAATCAGGAAAATCAAGGTGGCGACAGGTCATGCGCATTTGAAAGTTATTCTGGAAACAGGCGCGCTGACAGCAAAACAGATAACAACAGCTGCGTTCATTGCCATGGAAGCCGGTGCGGATTTCATAAAGACATCCACCGGTAAAATGGAGCCTGCCGCAACGCTTGCCGCTGCATGGATAATGACCGGTTGCATCCGGAAATTCTATGAGGCAACCGGAAAGAAAATAGGCTTTAAGCCTGCCGGCGGCATTACCTCATCGGACGATGCATTAACTTATTACGCAATAGTAAAAAAAATATTGGGCGACGAGTGGCTCGCTCCGGCATTATTCAGGATTGGCGCAAGCCGCGCGGCGAATAATTTATTAAACAGCATCACGGCATCGGATACAAATTATTTTTAATTTTAAAATCATGAAAAAGAAAACAGGATTTCTCCTTTTACTGTTTGTGGCGGGCGTTTCCACGCTTACCGCACAAAACTATGAACGCGCCATAGGGCTTCGGCTTGGAACCATGGTGGGCGGAAGTTATAAGCAATTTATACATACCGCCGGCGCGATAGAAGCCATCCTGGATTTGGATATTGTACACCCAAGCCAGATGAGTGTACGCGGAACGTTCTTTTATGAGCGCCATTTTCCAATAATTGCCGTAGACGGCTTGGAGTGGTACATAGGACCGGGTGTTACCGTCGGCGCAAAAATAGGGGATAACACTGACCGGCTCTTTCTTTGCGGGGTGGATTTCGTGGGAGGCGTGGAATATAAGCTGGCGACACTTCCGCTATGCTTCGCATTTGATTTTGATCCCAAACTTTATTTTACAGGATACAGCGGCATCCGGATTGCCCCGGCAAACGTAGGCTTCACGATGCGCTACACATTCTAAAAATCATTTCTCTCCTTTAAAGCCATACTTGCCGTAAAACAGTGCCGCAACCCTTAACCCTTAGAACGGGGCTGTATCCTGGTTCGTTTGCGAAATTTCAAACTCTCGACTGTACTGTTGTTTATTATTCATACTTGACTGGATAAGCGTACCGGTTGTTGTGCTCGTATTATTATCCGGCAGTCCTGTCTGCGGTCCATCCCAGTCGCTGAACTGTGTTCGCTGGAATTTCAAGTTTATTTCGCCCGTTGCGCCGTTACGGTGCTTGGAAATGATAATTTCCGCCAACCCTTTTGTAGATACATGTTCTTCGTTTTCGTGCATTCCGTAATATTCGGGACGGTGAATAAACAGTACCACATCGGCGTCCTGTTCAATGGCGCCGGATTCACGGAGGTCGCTCAATTGCGGTCGCTTATTTCCGCCGCGCGTTTCAACCGAACGGTTCAGCTGCGAGAGCGCAATAATCGGCACGTTCAGTTCTTTGGAGATGGCTTTCAGCGAGCGCGAGATAGCCGATACTTCCTGTTCCCGTATGCTTTTCTGCGTTTCCGGCGGTCCGGTCATCAATTGCAGGTAGTCAATGATAATAATTTTTATATTGTGGGTAAGTACCAGCCGGCGCGCTTTGGAGCGAAATTCAAAAATAGACAGCGCCGGCGTGTCATCAATAAACAAAGGCGCTTCGACCAGTTTGCGGACGCTGGTTTCTATTTGTATCCATTCATGGGGCGCAAGTTTTTTCCCGCCGCGGATTTTATCCGATTCCATGCCCGATTCGCTCATCATAAGTCGTTTTACCAATTGCACCGATGGCATTTCCAGCGAGAAAAAAGCGGTGGGCATTTTGTGCTCCACGGTCATGTTTCGCGCCATGGAGAGCACAAAAGCCGTTTTCCCCATGGACGGGCGTGCTGCCACAATAATCATGTCCGACGCCTGCCAGCCCAGGGTGATGCGGTCAAGATCCACAAAGCCCGACGGCACGCCGCTCAGCCCGTCTTCCCTCTTTTGCATTTCCTCCAGTTCCTTGATGGTCTTTTCTATAACGGTTCCTATATGTTCCGTTTCGCGGTGGATGTTTCCTTCGGAGATTTCAAAAATTTTCTGCTGCGCGCTGTCCAGCAATTCATCCACACTGGCGTCCGGCTCAAAGGCGTCGCGCTGTATTTCGGCACAGGCAGTGATGAGTTGCCGTTGAATGTATTTTTGCGCCAGCAGCTTTGCATGGTGTTCCACATGCGCCGCCGAACTCACGGTCATGGTCAGTTGCGAGAGATAGTAATGCCCGCCGATTTCATCCAGTTCGCCTTTCCTGTTCAGTTCCTCGGCGACCGTGAGCATATCAATAGGTTCGTGCCGCAGGCTGATATTCTGGATGGCGCGAAATATTTTTGCATGTAATTCGTTATAGAAAGTTTCGGGTTTCAGCAGATTCTGTACTTCCACGATGGCTTCTTTTTCCAGCATTAATGCTCCCAGCACCGATTTTTCAAAATCGGGCGAGTGGGGCGGCATTTTTCCCGATTCCAGGGCTATCGAATCAATGGTGCGCGGTTTGGCTGCAGGTTTGGTTGTTTTTGCCATAAGTTTTTTATTTGGAAAATGGATTTTTTTGCAAAGATAACTTTTAATTATGGAATGATGAATTATGCGGATCAAATGAATTTCCCGCACGGGGGCGGGCATGGAAAAAACCGGCTGAACGGCAGTCCGCAGGCAAAATGGAAACGTTTCCAACCGTTTTGGAAATGTTTCCAATTGCTCCGGAACCGTTTCCGGCCGCCCGGGAATGTTTCCGGATGCGGATGCGGGCTGTTTCTTTGCCTTACTTGTTGATGATTTTCCGCAGATCGTTTTTTACGTCGCGGTATTCAAGTCCTTCGTTGTAGATTTTCATGGCGCGGAAGCTCATGCCCATGCTGGAGTAGCCGCCGTCGTGGAATAAATTCTGCATCGTGATTTTGCGCGTAAGGTCGCTGAACAGCGTGACGATGAAGTCGGCGCATTCTTCTGCCGTTGCATTTCCCAGCGGCGACATGCGTTCGGCAAAGTCCACCAGGTTCTCGAAGCCCATGATGCCGCTGCCTGCCGTGGTCATTGTCGGCGACTGGGAGACCGTGTTGATGCGGACGTTTTTTTCGCGGCCGTAGATGTATCCGAAACTGCGTGCGATGGATTCCAGCACGGCTTTTGCGTCCGCCATGTCGTTGTAGCCATACAGCGTGCGCTGCGCCGCCACATACGAGAGCGCGACCACCGAACCCCACTGGCTGATGGCGTCCTGTTTGTGGCAAACCTGCAAAATCTTGTGGAACGAAATCGCCGAAATGTCCAGCGTCTGCTGGAAGTAGGCATAGTCGAGGTCGTCGTATGTCCGCCCCTTGCGTACATTGGGCGACATGCCGATGGAATGCAGGATGAAGTCAAATTTCCCGCCCAGCTGTTCCTGTCCTTTTGTGATGAGGTTTTCGAGGTCTTCTACTTTTGTGGCATCGGCGGGAATGACGGTTGTCCCGCACTGCTTTGCCAGCCTGTCAATCGTTCCCAGCCGCATGGATACCGGCGTGTTGGTAAGCACAAATACGGCGCCTTCCTCGTGGGCGCGTTCCGCTACTTTCCATGCAATGGATTTGTCGTTCAGCGCGCCGAAAATCAGTCCTTTTTTTCCTGTCAACAGTTGATGTGTCATCTTTTTTCCTTTTTGTTAGTTTACTTTTGTGTCTGTCTGCAATTCAATTTTTACTGCAATATTTTTTTATCACGCTGTAGGCTTCTTCTACGCCCAGTTCGCCCGCTTTGCTGACGTCCAGGCAGCCTTTTTCGACTTCGCGCAGGTAGATGTGCACCAGTCCGCGGTTGTAGTAGGCTTCGCCCATGAACGGGTAGAGCCGGATCGCCTGCGTGTAGTTGCCGATGGCTTCGGGGATGGCGTCGGACAGGCAGCGCAGGTTGCCGAGGTTGTAATAGATGTAGGCGAGGTCGGGCATCAGCATGGCGGCTTTGTTCAGGTCGCCGATGGCTTCGTGGTAGTCATACATTTTCACGTCCTGCTGCACCCGTGCGCGCGCAGTCGAAACATTGTCCAGCGCCAGCACCTGTACATTGTTTTCCACGGACGCAATGAAGTCGATCATCTCGCTTTGCAGCGCGCTCCTGTTGAGGTAATAGAATGCATTGTTCGGATCCAGTTCAATGGCCCTGTTGAAATAGTTCAGGGCGCTGTTGAAGTAGCGCAGTTGAAACTGCGTGATGCCCTTGTTGAAACAGGCTTCTGCCGTTTTGTTCCGTTCCAGGAATGCGGTGGCCGTCGAGTCTTCCTTCATCAGGTCTGCAGCACCGCGTCCGGGCACTTCGCTCAGCATCTGCAGCTGTCCGTCGTGCTTGAAGCGCTCCAGCGCCGGATGAAAATATTGCCGTTCGAACGGAATGTCCGGCTTTTGCGCAATCGCCAGTTTGAACAGCGGCTTCAGGCGTACGTCTACTTTGCGGTACTGCAGCATGTCGTCGCTAAAGTCATTGCGTGCAAATTCCGCATCCAGCGCCAGCAGGCTGTTAAACTGTTTGCTTGTGTCGGCATAGGCGGAGAACGTGCTGTCGCTCATTTTCGACTTGTACTCGTTGATTTTTTGCTGTGCGATGTTATGATCGCTTCGCGCGCCCGCGGTCAGGCCCAGCTGCGTCTTCACGTATGCCCGGTTGCTGTAGGCATTGGCAAAATCGGGATACAGCTCAATGGCTTTCGTATAGTCGTCCAGCGCCGCACGGTAGCGTTCCAGTTCTATGTACACCGCCGCACGGTTGTAATAGACCAGCACGTTGTTCGGATTGATGGCCGTTACTTTTTCGTAATCGTCCAGGGCATTGTCGTAGTCGCCGATTTGCGAGCGGATGAGCGCCCGGTTGTAGTAGGTAAGCGCATTGTCGGGATCCTGCTGCAGTACTTTTTCGAAATCGGACAGGGCGCCGTTTACATCCTTGTCGTTGTAACGCACCAGCGCGCGGTTGAAGTAGGCAAAGGCATTTGTCGAATCCAGGCGGACCGCCTCGTTCAAGTCGGAAAGCGCCCTGTCGTTTTCGCCTTTCATGGCAAAGATGCGCGAGCGGCGGACATACGCTTCGGGGTCGAATTTGCTTAGCAGTATCGCCGTGTTATAGTCGTCCAGGGCTTTGGTGGTGTCCTGCATGTAGAGGTGCGCCGTTCCGCGATTTAAGTAGGCGTCGCTTACTTTCGGCTCGTAGCGCAGGAAGCGGTTGAAATCGCCGATGGCTTTTTCGAACTGTTGCGTAAGAAAATACGTGATGCCGCGTGTAAAATACAGTCCCGAATAGCCGGGGCGCAATTCCGTAGCCGCCTCCAGGTCGGCCAGTGCTTCGTCGTACCTCCCCAGCCGCCCGTAGGTTACCGCGCGGTAGTGATAGCCCGTAGTAAACACCGGATTGATGGAAAGCGCCCTGGTGAAGTCGGTTTGCGCCCCTACAAAATCGTTGAGATTGTATTTTGCAATGCCGCGGAAAAAATACGCTTCATAAAGCGCCGTGTCTGCAGCAATCAGCGTATTGAAATTATTGATGGCTTGCGCGAACTTGTTGTCTACAAGGAACTGCCGCCCGCGATAGAAGAAATATTGCTTGTTGTATTGCGCCTGTACCGAAAGACACATGCAACAAAGAATAACAATAGACAGATAATGTTTTTTTGCCGTCAAGCGTTTTACTTTTTTTTACAAATTTAAGTAAAAAATCCGAATAGTACGGTGTGCTAACGTGCTAATGTGGTTAATGTGATTAATGTGATTAATGTGATTAATGTGCGGGCGCCAGCCAGCCTTCAATTTTCAACATTCAAAATTGATTTGGCGCGCCATGTCGCTACGGTTATTCCTGTCATTTTGTCCGGTTTTAAGGCTCTATCTGCAGATAGATGTTACTTTCGTGTCCGATTTAAGGTTCTCTCCGCGGCGAGATGTTCCGGCGGGGTCATGCGGAAGGTTCTCTCCGCGGCGAGATGTTCCGGCAGGGTCGTGCGGAAGGTTCTCTCCGCGGCGAGATGTTCCGGCGGGGT
>JAIRYH010000110.1 GCA_031267855.1 Prevotellaceae bacterium | reverse complement strand
ATATTGAATGGCGACAGGCGCACAATTGAAAAGCAGAGACGTGGCGCGTCACACCTCGACGGTGTACATCGTTCAGCCTCCGACGGTGTACATCGCCGCGCCTCTACCCCCGTCCGCGGAACCTTCCCGCACCGTGCGGCGAACTTTCCCGGCGACCTCTAAAAATAATGAATAATGAATGATCATTTAACGGAAACAGCGGAACAGGCCGGAGAAAAAACCGGATCGGCTTGCAAATGGCTCCTGGATATCGGAAACACGGCCGCCAAAATAGCGGTTGCCGACCATGAGAAATTACTGGCGGTGCGGCAGTGCGAAACCATTACGGACGACATTTTGCGCCCGCTGGCGCAAACATACCGGCCGGCGGTGGCCGTCGTGGCGTCCGTGCGCAAAGACACGGACGCGGAACAGGCGCTGCTGCAACGGTACGCCGGGAAAATCATTTTCTGCACGCCCGCCATGCCCCTGCCCGTACGGAACCTGTATGCCACGCCCGAAACCCTCGGCTTCGACCGGCTGGCGGCCGCCGTGGGAGCGCATCACCTCTTCCCGCAGCGCAACTGCATGATCATTGACTGCGGCACGGCGATGACGATTGATTTCGTAAGCAGCCACGGCGAATTTTCAGGCGGCAATATCTCCCCCGGCCTGCAGATGCGCTTCAAGGCGCTGCACCGCTTCACGGCGCAACTGCCCATGGGCGCCGCCACCGGTCATGTCGCCGCCGTCGGAACCACCACGCAGGAGGCGCTGGAAGCCGGCGTGGTGCACGGTATCGTACACGAACTGGAAGGATACATGAGCGCCTGCGGCAGCGCTGCGGCAATTTTTACCGGCGGTGATGCAATTTATTTTGCCAAAAGAATAAAAAACCCGATATTTGTAATTCGTAACTTAAATTTTACAGGACTTGCTAAAATAGCCGATTACAATGCACATCTATAAAAATATTACCCTCGCAACGCTCTGCCTGCTGGCAGCAACAGGGGCAGACGCCCAGAACAAAGACGCCGTAAACACCTTTACGCCCTATACTTTCTACGGCATAGGCGACCTTACGCCTCCGGGACTGTCCTACCACCGCGGCATGGGCGGCATCGGTATCGGCATGCGGAACAACCGGACGATTAACTATCTTAACCCGGCGGCGCTCAGCATGCAGGACACCCTGTCGTTCATGTTCGATTTCGGCGGCGAAATGCAAAACTATTACCTGTCAACCTCCGAACAAAGCAGCGCCAACAACAGCATCAACATGCACCACCTCGCCATGAGCTTCCCGGTATGGGGAAAGCTGGTGATGGGACTGTCGGTGCTGCCCTACAGCAGCATCGGCTACGACATCAGCCGGAAAGAAACGCGCCCGGAGGTGCTGGCGGAAACCGGCGGCGCCACCTACACGCATCAGGGCGAGGGAGGGCTGAACCAGCTCATGATGAGTCTGGGCTACTCGTTCGGACGGTTGTCCATCGGCGGGCAGGCGCAATATATTTTCGGCTCCATCGACCGGTTCGACAATGTGACCGCGGCCAACACCGCGGGCTTCTCAAGCGTCAACAGCGGCAAGCTGATCAAAGCAAGCAATTTTGCCTTTGCCCTCGGCGCGCAGTATTCCCAGCCGGTAGGAAAATACAGCCTGACGGCAGGCGCGGTATACCAGTTCCGGAACAACATGCGGGTAGAGAAAGTTGACTTTATATACGGCATCGGCGGCATGGGCACCGACACGCTGCGCTACGAAAGCGACCCCAATGCCCGCCTGCCGGTGCCGGCTTCTTTCGGCATTGGCTTTACGATCAGCGAAGGCGCCAAATGGATGGCGGGGCTGGACTATACCTTCAGGAACTGGACACATACGGCATTTGACGTGCCGGCGTCGCGGCATTTTAAAGCGGTGCCGGAACACATCATTCGCGCCGGCTTTGAATACACGCCCAACCGCTACGACATCCGTTATTTCCTGAAACGGTGGAGCTATCGCGGCGGGCTGTTTTTTGAAAACACCTACCTGCAGTTCGACGACACCCGCATAAAAAACATCGGGCTGACGCTCGGCGCAGGCATTCCCATCGGAAACATGAACAACTCGGTAAACATCGCGGTTGAACTGGGACAGCGCGGAACCGCCCGCAACAACCTGATACGGGAACGGTACTGGAAAATATCGGTAAGCCTCAGCCTCTATGATATCTGGTTTATAAAACAACGGTTTGAATGATTATGTGTCCCCGTCGCCTCATCACATGCCCGAAACCGTTGAGGACGCTTATGGCAGGCATCCTCCTGCTATGGTCGTGCGACGATCGCCGGGAGCAGCTTTCCGCCATTGAAGACCAGCAGCAGGTGCCCACGCTGGAAATAGACAGCCTGCGGATTGACTATACGGAAAGCGGCCTGCTGCGCATGAACCTTCAAGCCCCGCTGCTGCACCGTTTCCTGCTCGCCGAACAGCCCTACAACGTATTCCCGGAAGGCATGCACATTTATTTTTATACCGCCGGGCGGGAACTGGAAAACGAAATTGTTGCCGACTATGCTTATAACCGGGAAAAACCGGAAGAATACTGGCAGGCCACAGGAAACGTTGTCGTCAAAAACCACCTGAAAAAACAGACGCTGTATACCGACACGCTGTACTGGAACCGCGCGAACCGAACCATTTACACCCATGCGCCGGTGCGCATCGAAACGCCCGGTTTCTTTTTCGACGGACTGGGCGGCATGACTGCCGACGAACGGTTCGAAGAATACAAATTCTTCAATGCCGGCAACGGCGCCCTGTACATGGACGATGAACCCGGCGGGCAGGACGGGCAGGACGGCGGGACGGCGACAGGCGACAGGCTGCCGGAACCGGAAACACTGCCGGACACCGCTGCACGTCCGTCGCAGATAAAACGGGAAAAAGAGCAGGCGGTCATTAAAAAAACGCCCCTGAAAACATTCTCTGCCGCAGAAAACAGGGAAGCAATACAGGCTGAAGAAATCCGTCCATGAGCGCCCCGTTAATCATAGTACT
>JAIRYH010000102.1 GCA_031267855.1 Prevotellaceae bacterium | reverse complement strand
GTTTCGAGCTGATGTCATAGACTACGCGGTTCACGCCTTTTACTTTATTGATAATGTCGTTGGATATTTTGGCGAGGAAATCGCAGGGCAGGCGCGCCCAGTCGGCCGTCATGCCGTCGGTGGAGGTAACGGAGCGCAGGGCGATGGTGTATTCGTAGGTGCGTTCGTCGCCCATCACGCCGACGCTTTTTACGGGCAGTAAGACCGCTGCGGCCTGCCATACTTCGCCATACAGTCCCGCTTCGCGAAGCCCGCTGATGAAAAGCGCATCGGCTTCCTGGAGGATGGTTATTTTTTCTTTGCTTATTTCGCCCAGTACGCGAATGGCGAGGCCCGGCCCGGGAAAGGGATGGCGGGAAAGCAGTGCCGGCTTCATGCCCAGCGCCGCGCCCACGCGCCGCACTTCGTCCTTGAAGAGCGCGCGGAGGGGTTCTGCGACTTTGAGGTGCATTCGTTCGGGCAGTCCGCCGACGTTGTGGTGCGATTTGATGGTTGCAGACGGGCCGTTGACCGATACGGATTCGATGACGTCGGGATAGATGGTTCCCTGCGCCAGCCATTTTACGTTCTCGATTTTGCGGGCTTCGCGGTCGAATGTTTCGATGAATGCGCGGCCGATTGTTTTCCGTTTCCGTTCGGGGTCGGCCACGCCGGCAAGCTGTGAGAGGAAGTCGCCGGCGGCATCGACGCCGGTGACGTTTAGTCCCATGTCGCGGTACGATTCGAGGACGCCGGTGAATTCGTTTTTGCGCAGCAGCCCGTTGTCGACGAAAATGCAGTACAGGTTTTTGCCGATGGCTTTGTGGAGCAGCATGGCCGCGACGGAGGAGTCGACGCCGCCCGACAGGCCGAGGACGACCTTGTCGTCGCCCAGGATATCGCGCCATTTTTTTACGGTGCTTTCGATAAACGAGCCGGGCGTCCAGTCGCAGCGGCAGCGGCAGATTTCTTTCACAAAGTTTTCCAGTATCCGCTGTCCTTCGGTTGAGTGGTATACTTCGGGGTGGAATTGCAGCCCGTAGGTCGGTTCGCCTTCGATGAGGTATGCCGCGTTTTCCACATCGGCGGTCGAAGCGATGGTTCTTGCCTGCGGGGGCAGTGCCGTGATGGTGTCGCCGTGCGACATCCATACTTGCGACACGGCGGACAGGTTTTTGAAAAGCGGTGCGGCAGGGTCTTTCACGGAGAGCTGCGCCCTGCCGTATTCACGCGTATTTGAGGGTTGCACTTCGCCGCCGGAATGCTGCGCCAGGTACTGTGCGCCGTAGCACACGCCCAGCAGCGGCAGTTTTCCCCTGAGGGGTTGCAGGTCGACGGCCGGGGCATGGGCGTCGCGCACGGAGTAGGGGCTGCCCGACAGGATCACGCCTTTGACGCTTTCGTCGGGGACGGGCATTTTGTTGTACGGATGGATTTCGCAGTATGCGTTGAGCTCGCGCAGCCGGCGTCCGATGAGTTGCGTGTACTGCGAGCCGAAGTCAAGTATCAGTATTTTTTCTTGCATGGTTGTATGAGCATTGTTATGCCGGTTGTTGAGGTTTCCTGTCGCCGTTTTCCCGCGCCGCTTTTACAAAGTGTACAAAGAGCGGATGCGGGTTTTCGACCGTGCTTTTCAGTTCGGGATGGAACTGCACGCCAATAAAGAAGGGGTGTTCGGGGATTTCGATGATTTCGACCAGTCCGGTTTCGGGATTGCGCCCGGTAGCCACCATGCCGTGCTGCTGCAGTTCGGCAAGGTAGTCGCTGTTCATTTCATAGCGGTGGCGGTGGCGTTCGCTGACGTCGGGATGTCCGTATATTTTATGAACCAGCGAGTGTTTGTCCAGCGTACATTTGTAAGCGCCCAGCCGCATGGTGCCGCCTTTTGTCGTCAGGCGTTTCTGGTCTTCCATCAGGTCGATTACCGGGTGGGGCGTGTTCCGGTTGATTTCCGTTGTCATGGCGTCGGCATAGCCCAGTACGTTGCGGGCAAATTCGACGACGGCCATCTGCATGCCGAGGCAAATCCCGAAAAACGGAATCCGCTGTTCCCGCGCATGCCGCACGGCAATGATTTTTCCTTCGATGCCGCGTTCGCCAAAGCCCGGCGCCACGAGTATCCCGTTCATGCCGGCCAGTTTTTCCGCTACGTTCTGCGGGGTGATATGTTCGCTGTGGATGCTGTGGACATTGACCTTGCATTCGTTTGCCGCGCCGCCATGAATCAGGGATTCCAGAATGGATTTGTAGGCGTCCTGCAATTCCACGTATTTGCCGACTAATGCAATGTTGATTTCGTGTTTCGGATGAAACAGTTTATCGAGAAACTTCGACCACTCTTTCAGGTCGGGCAGTTTTGCCGCCTTCAGCTGCAGTTTCCGGATAATGATTTCGTCCAGTTTTTCGTCCATCATTGCCAGCGGAACCTGGTAAATGCTTTTCGCATCAATGGATTCAATCACTTCGTTGGGTTTGATGTTGCAAAACAGGGAGACCTTGCGGCGGATTTCCTGCGTGAGGTGATGTTCTGTGCGGCATACTATCACGTCGGGCTGCAAGCCGTTTTGCTGCAGCATGCGTACGCTGTGTTGCGTCGGTTTTGTTTTCAGTTCCCTGGCGGCGCTCAGGAAGGGCACCAGCGTCAGGTGGATGACGGCACAGTCTTCGTCGGGCAGTTCCCACTGCATTTGGCGTATGGCTTCTACAAACGGCAGCGATTCTATGTCGCCTACCGTGCCGCCGATTTCGGTGATGACCACATCGTAGCTGCCGGTTTTTCCCAGCATCATCATCCGCCGTTTAATTTCGTCGGTGATATGCGGAATCACCTGTACCGTCTTGCCGAGAAAAGCGCCTTCGCGTTCTTTTTTGATGACCGATTCATAAATTTTTCCGGTTGTTACGTTGTTGGCGCGCGAGGTATAGACGTTCAGGAAACGCTCGTAATGTCCCAGATCAAGGTCGGTTTCCGCGCCGTCTTCGGTAACGTAGCATTCGCCGTGTTCGTAGGGATTGAGGGTTCCGGGATCCACGTTGATATAGGGGTCAAACTTCTGGATGGTTACGCGCAGTCCCCGTGCCTGCAGCAGTTTTGCGAGTGAGGCGGAAATAATCCCTTTCCCCAGCGAGGAGGTTACGCCACCCAAAACGAATATGTATTTTGTTACCATAGTTTTTCAAATTGCTGGCAAAGGTACTCAAAAAAACCGGGAGCGCAAAGACAGTATAGTGATGCAGCTAAGGGTACGCCGCCATGCAATCGGTCATGATGAGCCGGCCGGTGAACAAGCGCAGAAACAGCACCTGTTAACAAATGAGGATGCCCTGTACGGGCGCGCAGGGCATCCCTGCTTCCCGGGATTCGAACAGTAAGTTTAGCGCCCTTTTTTGTATAGCGATGCAGTGCGGATTTTACGGATGCCGAAAATGATTAAAGTCAGCAAGCCGGCAGATAAAATTATAGAGCTGCCGTAAACCAGCAGCGCAAAGCCGTTCGGGTGTTTCAGCAGATCGCCGATGGCGGTGCCGTGCTGCGTGTTTTTTCGTTTTTCCGGCGAGGTATATGCTGCGGGAACTTTTCCGCCGCCAAAAGCATGCAGGTAATTGCTTAGGGCTACCCATTCCTTCAGTTCAAAGCCTTCCGGCGTATAGATTACCTGCCGTAAATAGTCCCGAACCGGCTGCCCCTGCGCATCTTTCGGCTCCAGCGACAGGATGCCGTACGTTAATTTCTTTACGGCGTCCAGCATCTGTGCGGAATACAGGCCGGCAATCACCGGATACAGCGTATGGGCTGCCGGCGGGCAATAGCTGCCGTTTGCTTTTTGTACCAGCACTTCTGTTACCTTGTTGCAAAAAAGCCGGTGCGGATTGGAGGTATAGCGTAATCCGGAGCAGTACAATTGCGCTTCGGGCAACAGGGGCGTGCAGGAAGCGTCCACTTCGCACAGATCCCACAGTTCTTCCCCGGTCAGGTATATGCACACCAGCGGATAGCCTGCCTTCCGGTCGGCGCCTACGCCAATGGACAGGATATTGAATAATTGTTCTTCGGTAATCCGGCCCGGATATAAATTGTCGCGAATGGTGCCGCGCGGGACAACGCCTATGGGCATGTTGCCGGCAGCATCGGCAGGGACGCCTTTCGCCATGGCAAAAGCATCGGCAATTAAATTACCCAGCGGCGACTCGTCATTGACGGCCTCCGCAGGCAGCAGGCGGTCGTTGCATACCACCGTATCATGCATGCGCCGTCCAAGAGGATCGAAGTATATTGCATTCAATTTTTCGCCGAACCGGTTTATTCTGCCGGCTATCATTTCGTCTGCCGGCACGCTGGCGTCAATAGCTTTTAAAGAATAGTGAAGTACATTCTTTGTGTTCGCGTCTATGGTTACGGCGCCCAAATAGCCGGCATAACAGCCCGCCGACACAATAATGGTTTTATTGACCGGAAGCGGCTCCGGCAGCAGGGTGTGCGAATGCCCGCTGACGATGATGTCAATGCCGGGAACTTTTTCTGCCAGCCGTTCGTCTTCCGAAAGTTTTTTAATTGCGCTGGTTCCACTGTGCGACAGGCAGACGACGAGGTCAACCTTTTCGTCGCGGCGCAATTTTTTTACCAGCCGGGCTGCCGCATCGAAGCGGTTTTCAAACGTCATGGCGGCGGCGGCCGGCGCGTTGTTGATCGCTTCGTCGCCCATCAATCCGAAAATACCGATGCGCTTGCCGTTTCGTTCTATAACCGTATATTCTTTGACGCCGTAATTGTCGAAAGCCATTGCCAGCTGTGCCAATGCAGGGCTTAGCGGCTTTACATTCGCCGCCACAATGGGCGGACATCCGCCTGCCCGTTTGGCGGCATTGAGCGCCTCCGCCAGGCCGTCCGTGCCAAAATCGAAATCATGATTACCCAATGTAACCGCATCGTAATGCATCAAAGCCATTAGCTGCAACTCTGCGCAATCGGTCGGAAACAGGGTGTAGAAAAACGATCCGCTTGAAAAATCGCCGGCATCGACTAAAACAGTCTGCCCCGGATATTGTTCCCGCGCCTGTCGTATCGCAGTGTACAGAGACGCATAGCCGCCCTGCATCATCCATCCTCCCGTAGCGTTTTGCACACGGTGCGGCATGAACATCGAATGTAAATCATGTGTGAAAAGGATGGTTATTTCTTGCGCCGGCAATGGAAAGCAAACACAGAGACTGCACCAGAGGAATACTGTTTGTAATTTTTTCACGCTTTCCCGTTTCTGTCCCGAAATTTCTCTACAGTTAGCGGTGTCTATTGCCAGCCGCGGTTTTCAGGACTTTCTGCGGAGAGAATGGGATTCGAACCCATGAAGCCCTTTTGGAGCTTACACACTTTCCAGGCGTGCGCCTTCGACCACTCGGCCATCTCTCCTGTTACTTTTGGTGCGGCAAAATTAATAATTTATTTTGAAATTTCACCACTAAATGAAAAATTCAACCGTTCCACGATGCATTTATTGTCGTCGCTTTGCCCCAACAGGAATGCCAATTTGGTAACGGCGGCTTCCGTAGTGCTGTCGTAGCCGCTAACTACGCCGATCTTTTTCAAAAGGATGCCCGTTTCATATTTTTCCATTTCAACCGTGCCGGCATGGCATTGCGAAACATTCATCACAATGATGCCGCGATTGATGGCCTCCCGCAGCGCCTCAATGAACCATGCAACCGTGGGGGCATTTCCGGAACCGTAAGTTTCCAGCACCACCGCACGAAGCCCTGCAATGTTTAAAATGCCTTCCATAACATTGCGTCCCATGCCCGGAAAAATTTTCAATACCGCAATGTTGCCGTCCAGTCCGGTATGTAAGCGCAGCGGCAAGGCTTGCTGCGCGCGATGAATAAAGGCGTCGTGATATTTTATGGATACGCCGGCTTCCGCCAGCGGCGGATAATTGGCGGAGCGAAACGCCCGGAACTGTTCCGCATTGTATTTCGTAGTGCGATTACCGCGCAAAAGCTGGTTGTCAAAAAAAACAGTTACTTCAGGGACGCAGGGACGCCCGTCTTTCACGGCAGCAGCAATCTCTACCGCAGAAATTAAATTTTCCTTCCCGTCGGTGCGCAACATGCCCACCGGCAACTGGCTCCCGGTAAACACAACCGGTTTCGACAGGTTTTCCAGCATAAAACTTAATGCCGAAGCGGTGTACGACATGGTATCGGTGCCGTGCAGCACGACAAAACCGTCGTAGTCCGCATAGTTGTCATAAACCAGCTGTGCCAGCCGCACCCAAAATTCCGGTTGAATTTCCGACGAATCAACCAGCGGGTCGAACGAATGAGCATGCAGATGAAAATTAAATTTTTTCAACTCCGGTACTTCCTGTTCTATCTCTTTAAAATTAACAGGCGTAAGCGCTCCGGTTTCGGGATGGTGTTTCATTCCAATCGTTCCGCCGGTATAGATAATCATTATGGAGGGAAGCATAATTACGGATTTACGGATTTACAGATTTACGGATTTACGGATTTACGGATTTGGCTGACGCGGCGGCACATTAATCACATCAATACGTCAAAAAGCTGTTCGGCATTGGCCGTGGTGATGGCGGCAACTTCTTCCGTCGAACAGTTTTTTAATTCGGCAATCTTTTTTGCAATTAACGGAATATGGCAGCTTTCGTTGCGTTGCCCGCGATATGGAACGGGCGACAGCCAGGGCGCATCTGTTTCCAATACTGCACGGGAAAGGTCTAACTGCGCCACAACCTTTGCCAGTCCGGCATTTTTAAAGGTTACCACGCCGCCGACGCCTATTTTAAAATCGCCGTAACGGCTGATGCGCTCGAACGTTTTCATGTCGCCGGAATAAGCATGGAACACGCCGCGCAACGGTAGCGGCTTTACTTTTTCCAGCACGTCGAATATTGCCTCAAACGCTTCGCGCGCATGAACAATTACCGGCAAATCATAAGCGGCTGCCCACCGCAATTGCTGCTCAAAAACGATTTTTTGCTCGACGATAAACGTATCGCCATAGTGCAGGTCAATCCCTGTTTCGCCAATGCCGGCAAAGGCTTTAGCATTTCCGGACAGCTGCCGTACAATAAAATCCAGCTCCTCGCGCCAGTTTTCATGCACTTCCGTCGGATGCAGCCCGATGCAGGCAAAACAGCGGCCGGCAAAACGCTCAGCCGTTTCCATCATCGCAGCATGCGTCGCTTGATGAACCGCCGGCAAAATAAACCGCTCCACGCCTGCCGCCTGCGCCCGCGCCATCGCCGCCGCAAGGTCTTCCTTAAAATCTTCGACGTACCAGTGAGTATGCGTATCTATGAATTTCACGTTTGAAAAATTTAGGAGTCAATTTTACATGGACTGCTTTGAATAATGTGCAGACAGGACATTTTTTCACAAATGTACAAAAATTCTTTCATCCGGAAAACGGAGCCACGGCGCAGTTTTCTTCATCGGAAAGGATAGAAAGCTTAACCGTATCATTCCAGATTTTCCCGCACTTTGGTGAGGAAGGCTTTCATCCGTTCGCCGTCTTTCTCCTTAATAATAGAGAGCAGCGTGGCGAGTTCGGCGCGGATGTTTTCGATCTGGGCGGCGGTGAACGGGTTGAACAGGATTTCGGAGAGCAGGAAATCGTCTTCCGACAGCAGGCCGC
>JAIRYH010000107.1 GCA_031267855.1 Prevotellaceae bacterium | reverse complement strand
ATAGTAAATATAACATCAACCGAACTTTAATAACATAAAATAAATTGGGTTGAAAAAATGTAAGGGGGTAATCTTCAGGGCAAACGTATGAAAAAAGTAACGAACAGAAGATTGTTGAGGATGTCCGGTGGGATGGCTTGAAGGGATATATTACCAATACAAGCCTTCTTATAGCCTCCTTATTCGAAGATGAATTTTGGAGTAGGGTGCCCAGTGACGAGATCAGGAAATGTTAGGGCTTATATTCTCCTTCACACCAGCACAACCCTTGTGGACTTTGCCCCGTGTGCGCCGATGACAAGCGCCTGCTCAATATCGGCGGTTTTGGAGGGGCCGGAAATAAACACCCCGAAGCCATAATTACTGGCGGAAACATATTCGTAAGCCTCGTGCATATTGTTTACGATTTTGTTTCTGTCGAGCACAATCAGCAGGTTTTCTGCGATGAAATAAAGCGCCTTTTGTTTTATATTTTGAGGGATCCATACGCAGCCATTTTCCGCTACGCCGAGTTCTCCCCGCACAATGGCGAGTTCCACGCCGTTCAAATTATGCGGGTCGTCCGTTTCGTCGGGATTGCAGGCCGGCAGGGTGATTTCGGGCAAGTTGGAGGCAATTATTCCGGCATCGGGATACAACGCCTTGACGAGCGTGTTGATGTCTTCGCCCTCTTTCAGCAGCACGGCATCTCCGCCCACAAAACGACTGACCTCTATAAATTCGGATACCGGATCGTCATACCTGACGGCGTCTATCCTGATTTCCGGCATATCGTACTTTGTCGCAACATGCCGGCGAATATTGTCGATTATATCATTTTTTACACTCATCGCTTACCTTTTTTACTTTCCCTTTTTTCCACATCGAAGTAAAACTTTCTTTGGCAAACCTTGGCAACTCGCGCCCATCGCCCCATGCGTTCAGCTTATTGTAAAGCAGCATGCGCGGCAGGCAATTGATTACCGGAGCTATTTTCAACGCAACGCGGTATAACGCCGGATGACGGAATAAAAATTTCATACCTTTCGACATTATTTTTTTCGTCCGGTCGGCTTTTCGTAGCGCATCAAGGTTTTGCCGCCACTGGTATATCCGTCCGGCAAGGTCTATTTTCACCGGACACACGTTGTTGCACGAATAGCACAGGGAGCACGCCGACACATTGTCACAGTACTTCTCCGGCGCTTTCAACATGCCCAGGTTTATGCCTATCGGCCCCGGAATGAAGTAGGTGTAGGCATATCCGCCGCTTCGCCGGTACACCGGACAAGTGTTCATACAAGCCCCGCACCGTATGCATTTCAGCGTTTGCAGATGTTCGCCGTTGGCCGGAATTTCACTTCTCCCGTTGTCCACAATTACGATGTGCATCTCGCCGCCTTCCCTGGGCTTGCGGTAATGCGAAGTATAAGTGGTGGACGGCTGTCCTGTGGCCGAGCGCGCCAGCAGGCGTGTAAAAACGCCCAACGACTTCAAATCGGGAACCAGTTTTTCTATGCCCATCGACACGATGTGAAGGTTGCACAGCGACGTCCCCATGTCGGCGTTGCCTTCGTTGGTGCAGACTACCACTTCGCCGGTTTGTGCAACCCCGAAATTGGCGCCGGTCATTGCCGCATCGGCGGTTAGGAATTCGTTGCGCAGGTATTTCCGGGCGGTATGTGTAAGATATGCCGGGTCGCTGTTGCCGGTTTTGGAATTCATTTTCTCCTCAAACAGTTTGCCGACCTCCTCCCTTTTTTTGTGAATTGCCGGCATCACAATGTGGCTGGGGTGTTCGCCCATAAGTTGCAGGATGCGCTCGCCCAGATCGCTTTCGACTACATCAATGCCTTTCGCCATCAGGTAATCGTTCAACCGGCACTCCTCCGTGAGCATGGACTTGCTTTTGACAAGTTTTTTCACCTGATGATTTTTCAGAATGCCGTACACAATCCCGTTATGTTCCTGCGCATCCTTCGCCCAGTGGACAACGGCTCCGTTATGCCCGGCTTCGGATGAAAACTGCGCCAGATAATCGTCCGAATGGGTGATGGTGTGCATTTTTATTTGGCTGGCCAACTCGCGCAATGCCTCCCATTCCGGAAGCCGCATCGCCATATTGTCCCTCTTTTGGCGTACCATCCAAAGCGTCTCGTTGTGCCATTGTTCCTGCTCCCTGTTCCGGATAAACCGTTTGGCCGCCGCTGAATGTTTCGTACTCATAACCCGGACGCTAAAATTTGAGCAACATGTATAAACTTTACGGGAAGTTTATTTCTTTCGACGATGCCCTGCATGTGCATCAGGCAGGAGTTGTCGGCTCCGGTGATGTATGCGGCGCCCGTAGCAATATGGTCTTTGATTTTGTCCTCGCCCATGCAAACCGATACGGCGGATTCTTCGATGGCAAACATGCCGCCGAACCCGCAACACTCATCAACTTTCGCAGGTTCGGCTATTTCTATGCCTTCGACCAGCAACAGTAAATCTTTTATTTTGGAATACTGGGGAATATTCAGCTCGCTTGCCGACGACAGGTGCAGTTCCCTGACCCCATGACAACTGTTATGTACGCTTACTTTATGCGGAAATTTACCCGGCAGCTTTTCGGGCTTTATGACGTCGTGAATAAATTCGCAAACGTCATATATTTTTCCGCTTGTTATGCAGCAATGACTGTCTTTAACAATATGCGGATAGTTGAACTTAACAAACGCGGTGCAACTCGCCGAAGGCGCCACCACATAATCATAGCCGGCGAAAAGCTTGTCGAAATTTTTCGCCAGCATCAGCGCTTCATTTTCAAATCCCGCATTGGCCATCGGCTGCCCGCAGCAAGTCTGATTAACCGGATAATCGACATCCAAACCGAAATAATCCAACAGCTTGTAGGTAGCTACACCGGCTTCTGGATATAAGGCATTAACATAACAGGGGATGAACAGCCCGACTTTCATTGCATCGGGGTTTAACCTTGTGTTTCCAAATAAACCATGTGCGTTTGAAGATATTCTTCCAGCCCGTGTTTTCCGTCGGCGCCACCGATTCCCGATTTGCGCCATCCGGCATGGAAGCCCTGCATGGCTTCAAAATTCTCGCGGTTTACGTATGTTTCGCCGAATTTCAGGGCGCGCACCAACGTGAACGCCAAATTCAGATTTTTGGTATAGATGGACGAGGTAAGCCCGTATTGGCAATCATTTGCCCATTCGATAACCTGATCCACATCGGTAAATTCAACAATAGGCAATACCGGCCCGAAAGTTTCTTCCTGAATAATGTCCATCTTCTGCGTGGCATCAGCCAGCACGGTCGGTTCAAAGAAATAGCCCTTGTTGCCGATGCGCTTTCCGCCGTATATCAGCTTTGCACCTTGCTGAACGGCTTTTGCCACCTTCTCTTCTACCGACTTCAGCGCATTCGCCTCAATAAGCGGCCCCATGTCCAGATCAACGATTTCAGAAGGATTGCCGACTTTGACTTTTTTCATCCCTTCCACCAATTTCTCAATAAAGGTGTCTTTTATTTTGGCATGAACATACACTCTTTCGGCGCAGTTGCACACCTGTCCGGTGTTGATTACGCGGGATGCGATGATGGATTTCACCGCCAAATCAAGGTCGGCGTCTTCAAATACAATGGCAGGTGCTTTTCCGCCGAGTTCCAGCGACACTTTGGTGATGTTCGGCGCGGCGGCAGCCATGGTCTGGTGCCCGGCGGCAACGCTTCCAGTGAGGCTAACCATGCCGACTTTCGGATTGGCTGCAAGTTCCTGTCCGATTACCGCACCCTTGCCCATCACCAGATTGAATACGCCGGCAGGCAATCCGCTTTCTTCCACAACCTGGGCGAACACATACGCATTTTCGGGCGTCAGTTGACTGGGTTTTATAACGATGGTATTCCCGGTAACCAAGGCCGGAGCCGCTTTGCGGGCAATCAGGAAAAACGGGAAATTCCATGGTAAAATTCCGGTGGTCACTCCGATTGGTTTTTTGAACAGGAAAATATTTTCATTTGGGCGGTCGCTTTGAATAATTTCGCCTTCATAACGGCGCGCCCATCCTGCCATGTATTCAAGATAATCGGCAGTGAACAGTACTTCGACATTCGCCAGCCCTTGCGTTTTGCCGCCTTCGCGAACGATAATGCCGGTAAGCTCTTTCTCTCTTTTACGAATACCCACAGCCATTTTCAGCAGATAGGAAGCTCTTGTGACCGCGGGCGTCTTTTCCCAGTTTTTCTGCGCTTTTCCCGCAGCATCAATTGCTTTTTTAGCGTCTTCTGCGCTTCCTTCCGGCATACGCGATGTCACTTCTTCGTTTGCAGGATTCAGCACATCAATCCATTTTTCTGATGTGTTTTCGGCAAATTTGCCGTCGATAAACATTTTTAATTCTTTCATGGTAATAAAAGTTTATGATTTATGCAAATATTAATTTTGATCATACGATTTTAAACAGCCCAATCAAACAAAAGTAATGTCCTGTTTTTCATAACGAAGTATTATTTCACCAGCAAAGGTACAAAAAATATTCTACTTTTTAGGAAAAGTTGTACTTTTGTACCAATTACCAAACTCTACACCTATGGCAAAGAAAAAACATGCAGGAAGAAAAAAATACGTAAACATTGCAGAACAGCAGCGGCAGCAGGAAGCACAGTACAAAAAGCTCTTTTTTGAAAAGTTGCGAACCCTATGCGAACAAATAGGCGATGTGTCGCTATTCCATCAGATTTCCCCAGTAGAAAGAATGCTCATCTATAAATTTAGAGGCGCTCCGCTTAAAGTGGTGGCTGCGCCGGGAGCGAAAATCCAAAAACGACTGCTGGACGCCCTGGTAAAAACCATCAAATCGCAACAACTTCTCATGAAACTGGAAGTGATAAAAGACATCGGACAAATGATGACTTTTGCCGATTATTCGTTAGTGGGCATGTCGTTCGAATACAATTTATGCGAATCCGACAGTGAATATCCCAACAAGGAACTGTTTGCCAAATATGCCGAACTACGGGATGAACGCGAGCGTGCATACGAAAAAGGCATACTGGATATATGCAAAATTGCCTGCTGGGTCTTTGACGATCTGGGAAGAAAGTATCTCCATACCTATACTTTCGATATCGATTTGCCGGTTGTAACCTCCAGCATCCATGCACCGAAAGAGGGCACCTCTCCACGCAACAGGGAATGGAGGGCATACATGGAGCAGGACTTCCGAACACACCAAAAAGTCACTATTGGAACCTATCCGCTGGAAGTGCGAAAAGTAAATATTGACGGGGAAATACATTCTGCCATACAGACGGGCGGATTGTATTACGTGGACAACAAACCACAATTTATCCCCTTTACCATATCGTTGGAAGACCTGCACGTAAACACCCCATTCTCCAAACTGGGACTTCCGGTGTATATCCAGCAGCACGCGCTCGACCGCATGAGAGAACGGATAGGAGGGCTTGTTCCCCCGGCTTTCTACAAGTCTATTTTGGTAGAAGCGCTGCTGCGTAAAAATCTTATACCGACGACAAAAAAACGACTGCTGATAGCCTGCTTCACCAACGAACTGAAAATAGGCTATTTTGTGGCTGAATTAGTGGATGGCATCATACTCATCCGGACATTTCTACTGCTCACCAATGGCGGCACGCCCGAAGG
>JAIRYH010000113.1 GCA_031267855.1 Prevotellaceae bacterium | reverse complement strand
AAAACAGGTTCAGCACATGCCGCCCTTTTGCATACCGCATCAGCAGCTGCCTGTTGTCGCGCTGGTCGAGGAAAAAGCCGGTTTTCTGCCCTGTTTCCCAGTTCACGGCAAACCGGTATCCGTTTTCCGATACGGTTTCCTCGCCGGCGGTTGCCGCACTTTTCAGAAGATATTCGTCGTGCGCGTCCAGCCCTGACTTGAAGGGCACGGTGGCGGCGCTTTTATCGTAAATGTGCCGCAGGGCGCCGCCGTAAATCTCCTGCAATGCCGCCGCAATGTCGTTTCGCGCCAGGAACATGCCTGCCGAGTGTGCCTGTATCACGGCGGCGCTGCCGTAGATGTCAATGATCAGTCCCGGCAGGAAGTCGCCTTCGCCGTGCACCAGGCGGTAGGCAGAGGTATGGGGGTTGCCGGGAAGCTGCAGCGCCTGCCGCACGCGGAAGGCTTTCAGCAGGGCGTCGTGCCAGAATGCCGTGTCGATCCGGCAGGGCTCGAAAGCCAGCACCCGCACGGCAATGGAGCCGGTTTGATAATGTCCCAGGGCTAAGAAACAGCCTGCGGCGGAACGCACTTCCACCACGTCGCCTTCGCGCGGATTGCCCTTGACGGCCGCCAGCGCGCCGGAGAATATCCACGGATGAAAGCGCCCCAGCGCTTCCTCGCGGCCTTTTTTCAAAACAATGACGGATGGCATGGGATGATTATCGCAGTTGCAGTTCTGCCGGGGTGAGTTCTTTTATTTTTTGCAGCCGCAGGAATATTTCGCGGCACACCCAGGCGTCCGTGGCCGCGTAGCGGCACTGGGATTTTGTCAGCACCGGATTTTCCCAGTTGGATAATTGCTGGCTCTTGGAGATATGGATTTGCAGCACGATGGCCGCTAATTTTTTCAGTCCCTTGTCCTGTATGCCGTAGTACTGCACGACGCGCTGGATGTCTATAAAGCCGGCGGCCCTGAAGGGCGCCAGCACTTGCAGTTGCCGCAGGTCTTCATGAATAGCCGCCCCGATTTTCAGTATGCGCTTGTTGCACATCAGCGCTACCAGCGCGGCGGGCATGCCCAGCTTGTTCAGGCGGAACAGGTAGGCGCGCCTGTCGGTCGACAGCTGCAGCAGGGCCACGGGGTTTCCATTGCGCTTGCCGGGAATAAACAGCGGTTTTGTTTCGGTATCAAATCCTATTGTCTGCTGCGCATTCAGGTAGTGAATCGCTTTTTGCATTTGTTTTTCTTCTTCCACAATCGTTATTTTTCCTTCAAAATAAGTTAACGGCAAATTGTCGTTAATTGTTTCGGGCATAACAGGGCGTGGCGGTTCTTTGGTTCGCTTGATAAAATTTAGCATACTTTCACTTCAACACGGCATAACCTATCCAGCATAGATTCATGGCTCACATCATTAAATTATTTTCTGTTTACTGCTATTTGCAGAGACATCATAGCAGTGTTTACTTTTAGCTCGAGTGTGTAATAAACGAAAATCCGTTTACCGATAAAAGCGTACAAAATTATTATAAAAAACGGATATACCCAAAATTTTTTATTCATAATGAAAAACACCTTTATCGCTTTTTATCGTCAAATGCGCGCCGGCAGCAGGTTCTACGCGTCCGATGATGCGTGCGTCCACCGCATATTTTTTTGAGACGGCAACCAGTTCGCCGGCAAGGGCGGCGGGTACGTACAGTTCCATACGGTGCCCCATATTAAATATTCCGTACATGTCCCGCCAGCCGGCGCGGCTTTCCGCCCGGATGATTTCAAACAGCGGCGGCAGCGGAAACAGGTGGTCTTTGATGACATGCAAATTGTTTACAAAGTGCAGCACTTTGGTTTGTCCGCCGCCGGAGCAGTGGATGATGCCGTGGATCTGCGAACGGTATTTCCGGAGTATTTCGCGCATCACCGGGGCGTAGGTGCGCGTGGGCGACAGCACCAGTTTGCCGTACGGTTCGCCGGTTACCGGTTCGATGTCCGTCAGCCGCCGGCTTCCGGCATACACCAGGTCTTTGTCGATGCCGTGGTCAAATGTTTCGGGATAGGCCGTGGCCAGGTAACGGGCAAACACATCGTGGCGGGCGGAGGTCAGTCCGTTGCTGCCCATGCCGCTGTTGTATCCGGTTTCGTAAGCCGCCTGCCCGAACGACGCCAGTCCGACAATTACGTCGCCGGCGGCTATGCGCGCGCTGTCTACAACGTCGCAGCGCCGGATGCGGGCGGTGACCGTGCTGTCGACCATGACGGTGCGAACGAGATCGCCTGCATCGGCTGTTTCGCCGCCGGTCAGGTGCAGGCTGACGCCGTGTTGTTGCATGTCGTCTGCAAATGCCTGCGTGCCGTTGATGATCGCGGCAATCACTTCGCCCGGCACCAGCAGCCGGTTCCGCCCGATGGTTGACGACAGTAAAATGGTATCCGTAACGCCGATGCACAGCAAATCGTCGAGGTTCATGACGATCGCGTCCTGTGCAATGCCTTTCCACACGCTCAGGTCGCCTGTTTCGCGCCAGTAGGCGTATGCCAGCGACGATTTGGTGCCGGCGCCGTCGGCATGCATGACGATACAGTAATCGGGGTCGCCGGTGAGTACATCGGGAATGATTTTGCAGAATGCCCCGGGGAAAATGCCCCTGTCGATATTGCTGATTGCCTGGTGCACCTCTTCTTTTGTGGCAGATACGCCGCGCCGGTCGTAAGTATTCATGATATATTTAAATTCCGCGCAAAGGTAATGGTTTTTTCAGGAGCGTGCAAACAGATGCTCTGTAAACCGCATGGATTCCTGTGCCGTCATAAAGGCAATAAACGTATCGGCATTTATTTCCTGGCGCCGCCGCGGTTTATGGAGCGCTTAACCCGGCCGGCGGGCAACAGGATTTTACGGCGCCGCGTACAGGTTCCGGAGTAATATAGCGGGGGGGGATTTCCGGAAGACGCCGATGGTGCATGCCGCTGTTCAAGCAGTGCGACGGTTTGAGATGCGTCTTCTTTCTTTGAGCGGAAAACGAGACTCGAACTCGCGACCCCAACCTTGGCAAGGTTGTGCTCTACCAACTGAGCTATTTCCGCATTCGGGAGTGCAAAGATAGGTATTTTTTCGGATATGCAAAAAAAAATTTGCGACAGGGCAGGGCAGGGGAGGGGTAAACGGTAATGGTTTCCGGGTTCCATGTCCGGTCCTGTTACAGGTTGACATCTAAAAGAGGAGGAAATATGACAAAATGTACACGGAATGACTATCGGTACAGTATTTGCTTTAAGCAAAAAGTAGTGGAAGAGTTAAAGGGTGGTATAAGTGCGGCGGCGCTTTTGTCTTAAAATATTGATTTTGGTTTATTTATTTGTTAATGTACTTGCGCGGTTTCTTTCTTACCGTGCTTGGTTTCTTTCTTACCGTGCTTGGTTTCTTTCTTACCGTGCTTGGTTTCTTTCTTACCGTGCTTGGTTTCTTTC
>JAIRYH010000062.1 GCA_031267855.1 Prevotellaceae bacterium | reverse complement strand
AATCAACACCTGATTCTGCCCGTCCGCATTGCTGACGGTGATAAAAAACGGGAATAGTCATCTCACCAGGTGTCGTACAGGATTTGTGTAAAATATGAAAACCCCTGTGGCTTCGCCGGGCTTACGCCACCCGCCCGCTTGCCGCAATTCTTAATTCCTAATTCTTAATTCTTAATTCATAGCGAGCCAGCGGACGGTTTGCCGGAAGGCGAGGCGGAAGTTTTTGTCGTGGAAGATGCCGGGGCCGTGGCCTACGACCATGCCGGCTACTTTTGCCTTTCCATACGCATGGGTGTAGAGGACGTTGCGGGTACATTCGGGGTGCGTGGCGGTCCACAGCGGGTGGATGCCGGGCGCTTCCCAGAGGTCGCCGTATGTTTCGTCGTGCAGCACAAACGCCGTGTCCATCCCCCGGGTGATGAAGTGGTCTTTGTCGGCCACCGTTACCGGGATATCCTGCCGGTGCCGGTATTTGGAGACGCCGAACAGTTTCCCGTCTACGGTCTGTTCGCTCATGAAGTATTTCATGCCGGCGATTCCGGCAAACTCGTCCCAGGTGTTGTAGGTGAGCAGCCCGTCGTGCAGGACGAATACCGGTTTCCCGTCGCCGACGACCCGCATGATGTCCTGTTTCGTTGTTTCCGGCAGTTCGTCGAGGCAGAGGGCGTAGAAGATGATGACGTCATAGCGGTCTTTGTTTTCCTGTTTGAACAGTTCCTGCGATTCTTCGCCGGTGTAGGCTTTCCAGGTGACGCCGTCGAAGTTGTCCAGCACGGGCGCGTAGAGGGTCGTGTCAAACGCCGGGTTCATGCCCGAAATGAATGCCAGCCGGACGGTTTCTTTTCCGTGCCGGCAGCCGGAGCACGCAAGGCATCCGGCAAGGAGCAGTACAGTGATTGTTTTCATGATAAGTTGAGAGTTGAAAGTTGAAAGTTGAAAGGTAGAGACGGGGCGCGCCCCGTCTCTACGTGAGAGTTGAAAGTTGAGAGTTGCGCGTCATGGCGTCAGCCACTCTTAGTTCTTAGTTCTTAACTTTTAGTTCTTACGCGCGAGCCTGCCAGGGCATAGTACAGCATGAACAGTTCGCCGAAAACAACGAGGAGCCACGACCACCGCCAGCCGCCCATGGCGTCGGCCGCGAATCCCTGCAGCAGCGGCAGCACGGCGCCGCCGACTACGCCGATCATAAATACGCCGGAGGCTACGGAGGTATATTTCCCCAGTTTCGTTATCGACAGCGTGAAGATGGCGCCCCACATGATGGAATGGAACAGGCCTGCGGCCGCCAGCAGCCACGGGTTGTTCAGCCCGATGGAGAGCAGGGTAAGCGCAGCGGCAATCACGGTGGTTGTCGCCAGCTGTATGCGGGGATGGACGGTTTTTAACGAACTCCCGACCAGCCGCCCGATGAGCATGCCGCCCCAGTACAGCGTAGCCATCAATGCCGGAATGGCAAAATTGATGCCGAACAGCGTGAGGGAACTGCTGCCGAAGAAAGAAAACGCACCGGTAATCTTTTCCTGCTCCATGGCATACAGGTTGATGTTCGCGCCGATGCATACTTCCACGCCTACGTAGAAAAAAATGGCCACTACGCCCAGTGTCAGATGCCGGAACGACCAGATGCTTTTTTCCAGTTTCTCGCCGCGCTCCGCTTTGGTTCCCTGTATGTCCGGCAACGGGAGCCGGAACAGCGCCGCAACAGTCAGGGCAATGATCGCCATCAGCGCCAGGAAGGGAATCATCAGCTGGCCGACCCGGACGTCTTCCATCGCCACGCCGCCGAAGACGATGCCGGTAACGAAGAACGGGGCGATCGTCGTGCCGATGGAATTGGCGGATCCGCCGATGGCCAGCCGCTGCACCGGTTGCGTGCCTTTTATGGAGCAGGCCGTCAGGTAGGGGTTGATCACTACCTGCAATATGGTGGCGGAAGCGCCCACGATGAACGACCCCAGCAGGAAGATGAAAAAGCCGATGGGAACTACATTTTGTCCCAGCTGCAGCGTGGCCTCCGGAAATTGAACGGTAAACCACGAGGAAAAGAAAAACAGCCCCAGTCCCGCGATCATAATGAACAGTGACCGGATCAGTGTCCCTTTGTACGCATATTTTGTTATCCATGAAGATCCGATGCCTCCGCAAAGGGGATAGGCCAGGAACCATGAAAAAGTAATTAATGTGGCAAAGGTGTTTTTCAAATCGCCGACGCCTTCCAGGAAGGCTTCTTTGAGCGGGCCCTGGAACTGCGCATTTGCCGTGGTCAGAAAGCCGATGATGAGGAACAGGAAGACCATCGTAATGAAAGGCATTACATGATTGGTAGCGGTGGAACGTGCCATAGTGTCTGGTTGGTTAAAGAGTGAATTTTACAGGATATTTTTAGCGGCGTCAGCATCCAGCAGGCACTCGCAGTGCGGGTGCAGCTGCAGGATGGAGGCCGGAACGGCAGTGGTTACGGGCCCCCGGAGCATCTGCCGCACCATTTCTGCTTTTGCTGCTCCCTTGGCGGCTATTACGATTTTGCGCGAACGCATAATTGTGCGCAAGCCCAATGTCAAGCCGCCTAATTTTATTCCGGGGGGCGTACGGGCTTCTTTTCTGAGTCGGGCTTCCAAAGCCGCATCCATTTTCGAGACCCATGTTTCGCTTTCAAACGGCGTGCCGGGCTGGTTAAAGCCGATATGCCCGTTTTCGCCCAGTCCCAGTATTTGCAGGTCGACGCCGCCCCGCGCTTCTATTGCCTGCTGGAAAAGGCGGCATGCTTCCTCCGGATTATCGGAAACAGTGGGGGGCATCAGAAATTGATGTTCCGGCAGTCCGAGGTGATCGATGAGTTGTGTTTTCAGCATCGTATAACAGGCGCCCCTGTACTGCCGCGGCACGTTGAGCACTTCGTCGACGCCGAACAGCGTAACGTGCGATACGTTGAACGGGTATTGCCGGTAAATACTGCCCACGATCGCATGCATGTTTGCCGTGGTTCTGCCGGTCGACAGCCCGATCACCGCTTTCGGATTGGCGAGTATTTCCGCTATGATCCTCCAGGCGGCGCAGCAGTCGAACCCGGCTTCATTCTTTGCAATGGTGATGTTCATGGCGTTTTCGGCTACACATTCATCGCAATAGCGCCGGCGCCTACCAGACCGATAAAGTCGGGATTTAATTTGGTAATTACAACGCCGTTTGTAACAAACCGGATAGTCGTAGGGTTCAGTTTTTCCAGGATTTTAGTGTGTAAATAGCCGTCGGAAACCAAACCGCCGCCCAGCACCACCGTATCGGGATCGCTGACCCGCACCAGATTCATGATAAGATTGGCTAATGCCTGCGAGGCATTTTCTACCAGTTGCATGCAGAGCGGGTCGCCTTTCTGGCTCAGCTCAAAAATATCCTTTACCTGTACACGGTCGGCTACATCGGCTGGAATCGTCAGCGCCGTTTCGTATTTTCCGGCAAGCAGGCGGGCGCACCGGTTAAAGCCGATGCCGGCAGCTATCTGTTCTACACAGTCTGTTCGTCCGCAGGCGCATTTTATCCCGAGGCTGACGCCCACCTGCGTATGCCCCACTTCTCCGGCATTACAATGGCTGCCCCTGATTTGCCGTCCGTTTACCACAAAACTGGCGGCAATGCCCGTGCCCACATTGATGTATATAAAATTGTGCGAGATTTGCCCGAAGCCGAAGTGGCGTTCCGCCCTGGTGGCGCTTTTTACATCGTTGTCAATATAGCAGGGAATATTGTAGCAGTCGGCAAGTTCTTTTGCCAAGGGAACAGGCTGCGTGCGGGAGGGGTCTATTTGCAGCCAGATGCCCCGCAGCGAATCGACGCGCCCAATGAGTCCGACGCCCATGCTTACCGGCATTTTGTCTACCCACCCGACGGTTTTTATGTAATCCGCCAGTGACTGTTTGATGATGTCCAATGCGGCTTGCTGGCTGAAATAGCCGGACGTATATTTTTTGTATTTCAAAATATTGCCCCGGTTATCCAGTTCTCCGATTAATAATTTAGTGCCTCCTAAATCCAGACCAAGATATGTGTCCATAAATTTATTATGATTTTATTTGTTAAATGTAGTATTTTATTTTATAATTTACAATGTTACGCATATTCATTGGTTTCCCGGTTGAAAAATTATCAAAAAAGGTTTAAAGACTGTCAAGGTTTATTAATTTTTCAAATCTTTCGGATTAAATCCGAATTGTCTCTTAAAACTTACGCTGAAATATTTCGGATCGGAGAAACCAACCATGTAGGCAACTTCCGCAATGGTATATCTTTTTGACGACAGTAATTCTTTCGCTTTGTTGAGGCGGATGATGCGGATAAAATCGTTGGGCGCCTGATTGGTCAGCGCCTTAAGCTTATTATAGACGGAAGTGCGGCTCATGGCTAAATTCCGGCAGAACTCGTTGATGGAAAAATCGGAATTGTCCAGTTCCCGTTCCACAATTTGAAGGGCTTTATCCAGGAACGCTTTGTCCAGCCGATTGACGTAGCTGTTATCTTCCAGTTGCGCTTCCGCTTCGGAAGAAAATACCGTTTCCCTCAATCGCTCCCGGTGCTGGATGATATTCCGTATCCGGGCGTTTAATACATTAAAGTCAAAAGGCTTTACGATATAATCGTTCGCGCCGGCTTCCAGTCCCTGGATAATATTCTCTTTATCGTTTAATGCCGACAGCAGGATAACGGGAATATGACTGGTTTCGATCGAAGATTTTAACATACGGCATATTTCATCGCCCCGCAAGCCGGGAATCAATACGTCGGCGATGATGATATCGGGATTTATTTCCTTCGTTAATTCCATTGCTTTTGTCCCGTCGCCGGTGCAAACAACATCGTAGGATTGGGATAAACTGTCCGCAAGATATTTTCGCATGTCATCGTGGTCTTCGACTAATAATAACACCGCTCTGCGGGGCGTTTTCACGCTTGTTTCTTCCGGCAGGGGCTGATTTTCGGGCATTTTATTTTCGGGCAGCGTATAGCTTTTTTCTAACGGGAAGGTTAAAACAAACGACGTCCCGGCATTTTCCACACTGGAAAAAGTAATATGCCCACCCAGCAGTTTCACTAATTTTTTAGTCAGCAGCAACCCGAGCCCCAAGCCGGAAGCATCGGACTTTATAGCATTCCCGGCTCTGTAAAATTGCTGGAACAGGTGTTTTTGTTCATTTGCCGGTATGCCGATGCCGCTGTCTTTTATGGTTACCGTCCAGCGTGCGCCGGAATGATCCACAGTAATGGACACATGTCCCTTTTCCGTATATTTAATGGCATTCGACAACAAATTATCCATGATGCTGTCCAGTTTGTCTTTGTCAAACCATATTTCCGGAAAATCGGACCGGACGTCCAGCTGCAAATCAATGTTTTTATGCAGCGCCGCCACGCGGAACACAGTGGTTTTTTCGTGCATATAGCTGTAAATATCCAGTTGCGCTATGGCCAGCTTTTCGATACGAGCGTCCAGCTTTTGTATATCCAATAATTGGGAAACCAAAGCGAATAATTTGTCGGCGTTTTTCAGGGCTAATGAAAGCAGGCGTTTCCCGTTTTCCGATAAATTTTCCTGCGCCTCAATCTCGCTCAGCGGCGCTTTTATCAGGGAAACCGGCGTACGGATGTCATGTGCGATATTGATGAAAGAATGTATTTTTGCTTTCGAATCGTGGACTGCAGTCCTGTGGCGAACATATTGAATGACCAGAAAAACAATAATGACGGCAGGAACAAAATACAACAGACTTATCATGGGAAAAGTTAAAACGGGAAAAACAAAATACAGGCAAGCCGCAAGCATCATCTCGGTTTTTTAAAGTTCAATATTACGCAAAAAAAAGGGGAGGAAAGTTTAAAAATTATCAAAAGACAGCTGTTTTCTATCAAAAAGTATAATAATGAAGCGGGCAGACTGTAAAATCTTCCTATATTTGCCCAAAAAATTATTTAATCATTAAAAAAAGGAAAATCAGTTATGAAAAAATTAATCAGTTTAATCGCTACGGGCGTTTTGTTTTTTTTCAGCGTCAACGCTTGCGCTCCGAATGAGCCGAAAGTGCTCACCGTGTACTATTCCCTGTGGGGAAATACCACTATTTTAGCCGACCTGATTCATCAATCGGCAGGCGGGGATATCTTTTTAATTGAAACGGAAGTCCCGTATCCCGCGAGTGAAGCGCATGCCGCCGCCCAGCGGGACATTGACGCCGGAATTTTGCCGGCGCTGAAAAACAAAGTGGACATTGCTTCCTATGACATTATTTTCATTGGAACACCCAACTGGTTTGGAACGGTTGCGCTTCCGGTAAAAAGTTTCCTGAAAGAATATGACTTGTCGGGTAAAACAATTGTCCCGTTTGCCACCTATGGCGGGAGCGTGGATAAATGCCTGACGGAAATTGTGGCTGCATGCCCCGGCGCAACGGCACTGGAAGGCTTTTCCATCAGTGGCGACGACGTCAAAAATCCGGAAAAAAATGCCAGGCAGCAAGTGATTGACTGGCTGACAAAGATTAATATTAAAGGGATTAAAAAGTAAGGGGACAAGAACAGGGCCGCATGTCAGGCCAAAAAACTTTCAAGCAAAAAGAGGATGCCCAAGGCTTTTTGGGCATCCTCTTTTTGCTTGAATTTATCCGGGTACACCTGTTCGAGTCCTTTTCGAATAATCAATTCTCAGGCGCCTCTGGCTCATTTTTTATTCCACAGAGCGCGGACTACGCTCCGCAGAGCGTGGGGGATGCCCCGCGCGGAACCCATAGAAAAAAATCGCAAATAAAGTTTGCAGATAAAAAATATTGTTCTATATTTGCGCCGTTATTATGTGCTCCTTGACGTACTGACTTTGGATGTATAAAGGATATATCGCTTTAACTTTTATTCTGCAGTAACTTGAAATCTGGAACATTTCTACACTACGTTAGATTTAAGTAAACGCGACCTCGCCGAGAGTGGACGTGGGTTGTTGTACTTATTCGTAGTGTGGGTTTCCAGAACCTCAAGTTACAATAAGTACAGCACCCATTTCCACTCTTGGTTTTTTTTGGAATAAGGAACAAAATCTTAATAAAGGTTGAAGAGATAAATTGCAGAAATAATGTTTCTGCAATCATTGGCAGTGAATAAAAATCGCAGCAGGGGGTTGTTTTGTCATGAGTGGTTTGTGTTTGAAAACAGCCCCGGAGCTGCAAAAGTTAAGAACTAAGAGTTAAGAACTAAG
>JAIRYH010000147.1 GCA_031267855.1 Prevotellaceae bacterium | reverse complement strand
AACCTGCGCCCGTCGGCAGCATACGTCCGGATTTCGCTCGTCCGCGACGCGCTCGGTAAAAAGAAACTGCGAAACGGCCGCTACCAGCCGGTAACCGTAAGCGAGTTCTGTGAGTACTACGGGATTGATAGTGTTTGAATAATTTTATATACCTTTGTAAAAAAAATGCCTACCATCTACGAATATCTCGGTTTTATCTTTAAGTTCTACTCTAACGAACATTATCCTATCCATGTACATGTTATTCGCGGCGAGTTGGAAAGCATTTTTGACCTCGTTATTGTAGACGGGAACCTGATTGAGGTCCGCAAACGCGCGAAAAGGGGGAAAAAGTCTCTATCTGTAAGGGATAGCGGTATTGTTGAAGAATTTCTTTTAAAATACTGGAAAAACATTACCGATAAATGGATTTCCTATTTCGTTTACAACGTAAATGTACGATGCACAAAAATAACTAAAAAAGTGAAATAATGGACGCGCGTATATATTATATAGTATCGGCAACATATATCGAAAATTACACTGTTCGCCTGACGTTCAACGACGGCACAACGCGCGATATTGATTTCGGGCGCTTCCTGAAATCGCGACCACATCCGCAACACAGTCGCTACCTGAACTATAACCAGTTTAAAAAATTTCATCTCGAACACGGCAATATCGTGTGGGGAAAAAACTCCGATTTGATTTTCGATGAATACGACTTGTATTTAGGCAAAAATCCCTGCTAAATGTAAATACTTACAAACAAGCATTGTCATCGCCCCGCAATTCTTCTGTAATCACCCGCAATTATCCTGTAATCATCCGCAAGCATCCGCAAGCGCCCTGCAATTCTCCTGTAATCACCCGCAAGCGCCCCGCAATTCTCCTGTAATCGCCCGCAATCATCCCGCAAGCGTCCCGCAATTCTCCTGTAATCACCTGTAATCACCTGTAATCACCCGCAATCATCCCGCAATTATCCTGTAATCGCCCGTAAGCGCTCCGCAATTATCCTGTAATCGCCCGCAAACATCGTGTAAACATCCGCAATCATCCCCGCAAACATCCAATGTTTACAGTTATTACAGGTGTTTTCTTACGGTTTCTTATGGTTTCTTACGGTTTTTTGTGGCATGTTTTCTCGCGGCAGTGTATTTTTGCAGCATAAACTTTAAAAAATTACCATTATGGCAAAAAGAAAATCAGCTATACAAAAGGCGATGGAATCCGAAAGCGGCACGCAAGCGCCTGCAACGACCCCGCAAACGACCGGCATACCGCCGGAAGCGACCGTAACATCCCCGCAAGCGCCGCCGCAAACGCCGCAGGTACCGCCCGTAACACCGCCGCAAGCGCCCGCTGCGCCGGTGAAAAGAAATGTTTTCCATCCCCGTAACGACCTTAGTCTCTAACTTCTCTAACTTCTCTAACTTCTCTAACTTCTCTAACTTCTTCTCATCATGTTTGAAGCCAAATCATATACCTTCCGCCTGTCGCCCGAACTGGCGCGGCAGCTGAACGACGTGCTGCCCGCAGCAGGCGGCGGCGACATCATCAACATGCGCGATGCGCTGGAACTGCTTTTGAACCGCGCCGCCACCACGCCGCCGGCACCGTCGCCCGTTACCGAATCCGAAGCATACCTGCAACAGCAGGCGGCGCTGAATGAAGCCCGCGAACAAGTCGAAGTCCTCCGGTCAAACTTCGATGCCCTGACCGCACAGTACGACGCCCTGCTGAAATCGCACGACGACAACCACGACGCCCTCAAGCAACGCGCCGAAGTATCCGAAACCGCATTGCAGGAAGCCCGTGCCGCCCTCGCCCGTGCGCGCGAGGCGGCGCAGCTGCCCACCGGCGCCATTGTCCTCGAACCCGACGCCGCCACGTCTGCCATGCTGTCCGAAACCTGCGAACGCCTCGACGCTGCCGCGCCGCAATACCCGCAGCTTGCCGACTTTGCAGGCGTTACGCCCGGCGTGCTGCTGGTGTCCATGTTCCGCCGCTATGTCAAGGAACGCCGGACGGAGTGGTTCTTTCCCCTTGCCATTCTCCCGCCCGAACGCATTACAGAGTTGGAAAGTGAAAAGTGAAGAGTGAAAAGTGAAAAGTTGGCTGACGCCACTGTGCGCTTGCCGCTATTCAATCTTCAACATTCAACATTGAAAAGGGGCGACAAGCACACCATGGCGTTAGCCAAATCTGTAAATCCGTAAATCTGTAAATCCGTAAATCAACATGGTTTTTCAAAACTTATTGCCGGCTTTTTTGCCGTTTATCCGGAAGCAACTCCCCAGGGTTGAGCCTGCCCTCATTACTTTTTTGCAAAAATACCCGCCCCTTCCGGGCGAGAAAGGCGTTACGGCTATTCTGGATATTGACGGCGAAAAAGCCTTTGTGGCAATAGTAGGCATCGACGCGAACAATACCGTTGTACGGGTCCTCGCGCGCGCGAGGGTGTCAAAATTTATCGAAAACATGATGCACGCTGCCGGCAAAGACAGTCCGGAAACATAAATCCATAATCCGTAAATCCGTAAACAGGAACAATGAGTTTATTATTAAATACCCCGCCCGCAAAGCCCGCCATAGAGCGGGTAACCACCGAACAGACCGACGCGCTGTTTAACTTCCGTCCCGGCACTGTCGATGACCTTGCCGCAGAGCTGCGCGAACCCAAGCAGCCGTTCGCCATTCCCTGTGCCGGCGACATGCCCGGAACCGGCAGCCCGCCGCCCGAACCCACCCCCGCCGACCAGCGGCGCGAAGCTGCAATGGCGGCCACGCAGATAATCGACATGACCGACGGCGCGATGTCCTTTGCCCTCTCGTTCATCGGCAAACGCGATGCCGGGCATTACCGCCTGGATGCCGGAAGCAAAAACATGATACGCCCGCACCTGGCGGAATACCTGAAAGGAAAGGCCGTCGATATTCCGCCCGGCTTCCTGCTGCTGTTTATTTTGATCATGGTTTACTCGCCCGTCATCCGGCGGGCTGTTGCCGACCGGCGGGAAGCAAAGGAAGCAAAGAAAGCGGCGGCGCCCGGCAGGGAGCCGGCCCCTGTTCCGCCGGCAACGCCCGGCGACGACAAAACGACTGACAACCCGGAGGAACCATGGCAACCCACCGCGCCTGCGAGTTAATAGGCGTTATCGGCACAAACGGTACCGGGAAAAGCACCGCCGTGAGAAAAATCATCACCGCCATCGGTAGCCGGTCGCTTGTTTTCACGCCCCACGATAACGAATGGGAAGACTGCCCGGTAAACGAACTGGTAACGGCGTCGGATTTCAATTTCAAAGGCATTTGCCGGCACATCTTCCCGATGCCCGAAACGCTGGAACGGACGGAAAAATGTTTCTTCAACGGCAGCCTCGTCTTTGAGGAACTGCGTGACTATGTGCCGGCAGCTACCAATTTTTTGATGCGCCGTTTCCTCATCAGCCGCCGCCAGCACATGAATGACATTATTTTCGTGTGTCATGGCTTTTCGGAGATACCGCCCGCATTCCTGACGTTCATCTCGCGGCTGGTGCTGTTCCGCACCACCGACAGCATCGACCGCCGCAAACGCGAACTGCAGCAGTTCGACCGCCTCAGGGAAGCGCAAACCCGCATCAACGGACGGGCGCTAACAGAACCTTACTACCACGAAGTCATCAAACTGTGAGCAATAAATATTACCTTTGCAGCTTCTTATAAAAAATTTATGAAAAAATACAGGCAAACAGTCATCCCCGAAGCATCCACAAAAGCGTGGAGCGGATTAAGTAAATACGCTACCCAAAAGAAAGTGTTTGATTATTACAAAGCCAACTACCTGTTAAATGGGAAACACGTTATTAACCAAGACTTGGGGATTTCGGTTGCATTTGAACGCAAAGGTGCGGAAAAAACAAGTTTTGGCGGCTTCATATATTCTAAAAAAGCTTGTCTGGTAGAAATATTGGATAAGGTGATACGCTATGCCGAATACAGTAATTGGGGCGACCGCAAACCACAAGATATACCAACTGTTTTAGGGTATTTAAACTTTAAAGTCAAAGTGCGTATTGACGGTATAATGGAGCATGTACATTTGGTTATTCGGGTTAATAACAGCGGGAAATTTCACTATTCTATGGATATAAATAAATGAAAAGCCGTTGGGTTTACAAATGTAGTTTCTAAGCTACTCTCCAACGGCTTTTAAGTTCATGCACCCGGCATAACTCACCACAAAGATACAACTTTTTTTACAATTAAGAAAATGAAACATCACGCGGAAATAAAATGGTGAACAAGAAATATTACCTTTGCAACTTCTTATAAAATACTTATGAAAAAATACAGGCAAACAGTCATCCCGGAAGCATCCACGAAAGAGTGGAGCGGATTAACCTTATTTAGTGCAAGAAAAAAAATGTTTGACTATTATAAGAACTATTACACAGGGGTAAAAGTCATCAATAAAGATATAGGCATCACTGTTGAATTTGAACGTGCCGGCAATAAAAAAACAAGTTATGGCGGATATTTATATCCTAAAAAGGCTTGTTTGGTAGCAATATTGGATAAACTTATACGCTATGCCGAATATAGCAATTGGGGGGAAAGGAAAGAGAAAGATGAATCATTTGTCATAGGGTATTTGAATTTTAAAGTAAAAGTCCGTATTGACGGTATAGTAGAATATGTGCACCTTGTTATCAGGGTTCGCAATACCGGAAAATTTCAATATTCAATAGATTTAAATCATTGGGAAAAATAAAAAAACTGACAGGTTTACTTTCGACGTTTATAGGCGCCCCCTGTCAGTTATTAAGTTCATGCACCCGGCATAACTCACTGCAAAGGTACAATTTTTTTTACATTTCCAAAACCATGAGCCGCCTGGTATCAAAAAAAGAACTGCGCATCCGGTCGGGACTGTCGGAAACGGCATTCAGGCATTACCTGAATGTCCGCTATATTGACGACCTCGCGGCAATGG
>JAIRYH010000010.1 GCA_031267855.1 Prevotellaceae bacterium | reverse complement strand
TTGAAAGTAAAAAGTTGGCTGTCGCCGTTGTATTGCCGCCGGCTTCAGCCGACGGATGAAAGGGGACACTCCATTTCGGGGGCTTTAGCCCCTCATGCAGGGCTAAAGCCCAAAAGAAGCCGGACTCCCCCTTTTCCGCCGGCTGAATCCGGCGGCGTGAAGGTTCCGCGGGCCCGCGGAAGCCCTGCGGCAGGGTTGCGCAAATTTCGCAAGCGCCCTGTAAGGGTTTTCATGGGGTTTTATCAGGGGGGGTTCCGCAGTCATGGGTAGATTGTTCGGTAAAAAACAGTGCAAAGATAGTGAAAAGAGTTGAAAGTTGTTTTCTTTTGAAAGTTGAAAGTTGGCTGTCGCAATGACGCGCTCCGCGCACTTTAAAATTTCAACTTTCAACTTTCAACTGAAAACAACTTTCAACTTTCAACTGAAAACAACTTTCAACTCTCAACTTTCAACTTTCAACTTTGTAAAGGGCCATGGCGGTACGGCTGGGGAGGTAGAGGCGGAGGAAGTTTTTCCCGTTTTCGCCGGACGTGCAGTGCGGCATGCTGTCGTCTGCGCGGGCAAAGCCGTCGAAGCGGGCGGCGTCGCTGTCGAGGAGGGTGCGGTATGTTCCCGCTTCGGCTTCGAATCGGTAGTTGTCGAACGAGATGACCGGGTTAAAGTTGAATGTAAACAGCCATCCGCCGCGCTTGAAAATCAATACCTGGTCGGCGATGTGCTGGACAAGGGCAAAGGGGCGGCGTTCGAAGAAGGCAGGGTCTGCGCAGAGGTGCATCATGGCGGCGTCGAAGGCGTCGAGGAAGCGGTAGCGGAGGTTGCGGTCGCCGGCCAGGTGCCACAGGCGGCGGGCATGGCGGTAGCTCCAGCCGTTGCCTTCGCGGGGGAAGTCTATCCACTCGGGGTGTCCGAATTCGTTGCCCATGAAGTTGAGGTATCCGTCGCCCGCCGTAGCCAGCGAGAGGAGGCGTATCATCTTGTGGAGCGCCATGCCGCGGTCGACGCGCAGGTTCCGGTGGAAGATGTCCATCTCGGAATACATTTCCCTGTCGAGCAGGCGGAAGATAATGGTCTTGTCGCCGACCATCGCCTGGTCGTGGCTTTCGGCGTAGCTGACGGTATGTTCGTCGAGGCGCTTGTTGGTAAGTTCGTGGAACATGTCGCCCACATGCCACTGTTCGTCCCGTTTTTCGGTAATGGTTTTAATCCAGAAGTCGGCAACGCCCATGCTCATGCGGAAGTCGAAGCCCGTGCCTCCGGCGGCAACGGGCGCGGCAAGTCCGGGCATGCCGCTGACGTCTTCGGCAATGGTGACGGCGTCGGGGCGACATTCGTGACTCAGTCTGTTTGCGAGGAAGAGGTCGGTGAGGGCGTCTTCGTCCTGGTTGCCGTCGTAGTAAAGCGAGTAGTCCGTAAAGTTCCGCCCGATGCCGTGGTCGCAGTAGATCATGCTGGTGACGCCGTCGAAGCGGAAGCCGTCGAAATGAAATTCCGACAGCCAGTATTTGCAGTTCGAGAGGAGGAAGTGCAGGACGTCGTGGCTGCCGTAGTCGAAGCAGCGCGAGTTCCACACCGGATGCCGTCCCTTTTCGCCGCTGTGGAAGTACTGGTATTCGGTGCCGTCGAAGCGGCTCAGTCCTTCCAGCTCGTTTTTTACGGCGTGCGAGTGTACGATGTCGAGGATCACCGCAATGTTGTGCCGGTGCGCTTCGTCGATCAGGCGTTTCAGTTCGTCGGGCGTCCCGAAGCGTGAGCTGACGGCAAAGAAGTTGGAGACCTGGTAGCCGAACGATCCGTAGTAGGGGTGTTCCTGGATGCCCATGAGCTGGAGGGCGTTGTAGCCCAGCTTTACGATGCGCGGCAACACGTTGCGGCGAAATTCGTCGAATGTTGCCACGCGCTCCTCTTCGCTGCTCATGCCGATGTGCGCCTCGTATATCAGCGGGTGGCGCAGGCGCGGCGGCGCGGCGTATTTCCATTTGTAGGCCTTTGCCGGCTGCCACACCTGCGCCGAGAAGAGCTTTGTCTGCCCGTCCTGCACGGCGCGGGAAACGTACGACGGCAAGCGCTCGCCCTGTCCGCCGCGCCATGCTACCAGGAGTTTGTAGAGATCCAGGTGTTTTAATGCCTTTGCGGGCAATGAAATTTCCCAGTTCCCGCTGCCTGCCGGCTGCAGCGCAAATGCCGGCTTTTTTTCCCATGCGCTGAAGTCGCCCGTCAGGTAAATGGCCGTGGCATTTGGCGCCCATTCGCGGAATATCCATCCTTCGCGGGTGCGGTGCAGCCCGTAAAACAGGTGCCCGTTGACGGCGTCGCCCAGGGTGGCGCGCGTGCCGCGAAATTCCCGTTCCTTTAAAGCGGCCTGTTCCTGCCGTTTTTCGATGATTTTCCAAAAGGGCTCAAGAAACAGGTCGGATTCCCATATTTTCAAGTTGTTCATAGCCGGATATCGTTCATTCTCCCCAAAGGTACAATTTTTTAATTGAAATGAAGAACAGGAAATGGAGCATGTACCGGCACACCGGCGCATAATTCATTGCGTGTAACCGGAGAAACATTGCCTGTGTTTTTTGCTCATCTGAAAAGAAATATATATTTTTGTACCCGTAAAAATTTATTTAATGAACAAAGGCCTGAGGGGACGAAATCCCCTGAGGGGATAAAATACATAATAAAGCGTTAGTTTTATCTTGTTTCTTGAAATATCGACAATTTCAAAATCCAGCAGGAGTAAAGACAGCGCTCACGAGCAATCGTGGGCTTTACTCATTTGATTTGTTGGATCAGGTAGTCGATAACCTCAAGAAGCAAGTGAAAGTTGAAGTTCACGATTTTTTTGCGACAAAGAATGAGAAAAAGAAAGAAAAGGAATATGATTTTACTGAATTTGCTTTGGATTGTTATCAGCGCGATTGTTTGCCTGATGATTTGCCTTTGCTGAGGAGGCGCCGGGAAGGAGAAACCAGGGCGTTTTTCAGTTTATGGCTGTGGAAAAGAAGCCTGCCAGGCGGTCGTAGCGGTCGCGGGGGGCGCGGAAGTAGACATATACCTGGTAGGTGTTTTCGGTTTCGGCATGGCAGTTTTCCACTGCATCCCAGTCTATGCGTCCCTGTGCATTCACCAGTACGTAGCGGTAGTTATAAAGTCCCTGCTTCACGGGGGCATTCACTTCGTATGCCTGTCGCGAAGCGTTGTAGTCCATGCGGAAGGCGGGGTGCAGCGCGAAGCCGGTGAGTGCGCCGAAGACATATACTTCGCCGTCGAGCGGTTCGGGGGCATGGAGCGTGAAAATGGCGGTTACATAATCGGCTTCCGTGAGGCGGTCGGCAGTGCGGTAGGCATCGATATAAAACCGCCCGTTCATGTCGCGCTCATAGGAATATTGCCGGTCGCGCGGCGCGTCGGGCTGCAGCAGGGCATAGACAAAGCCGTCGCCGTCCGTGCGTATTTGCGCCACGCCGCGTCCGTTAAATTCCAGATTCCGCGTATCAAAAAAGCGAAACTCATTGCCGCCCCGGTACCAGTTGCGGTCGGCCTGCGAATAGTCCGTGCGCCCGATGTCCGTAAAGGCGGGCGCCGGAGGAGCGGTGTACGGCAGCCTGTAGCCGTTTTGCTCTACCCGCACTTTCAGCTCGCGGAAGGCATTGCGCACTTCCAGCGACGGGTGATTGACGGCTATTTCCAGCTGCTGCAAACAGTTTTCACCGGTTACTGCCGGCCCGCGCATGCGCAGGGTGGCGGCGGTTTTCGGCTCTGCTATCGAAAAGCCGCGTACGAACAGGGGTTCGGATACGCTTGTTTCGTACACTTTCAGCAAATAGTTTCCCGATACTTTCAACTGCACGTCGCGGTTGGGGATCTGCAATGCGTAGTGCGTATAATTCACCCGCGTGATGTGCGAATGTTTAAAATCGTTCAGCCAGTTTTCCGCAAAGCCTTCGAGGTAATCGGCAGCAAACAGGTTGTCTTCTTCCCAGTCTGCCGTGCAGTGGACAATGGTATAGCGCAACGATGAGCGGCTATCCGACAGGTCGTCGAACCATAATGTAAGGTGCTCGCCGTCGTTCAGTGACAGCACCGGCAACGATTGTTCGTTGTCGCCTTTAAACAGCTGGATGCTGCGGATGCGCGTATCGAAGCACATATCTTTCCACAGCGCCTGCCGGTTGACGCGCGCCTCGTCCTGTGCGGCCACAGGCGATGCGATGATAAAACAGGCCGATAAAAAAACAAGCAGGCGATTCATGACGTTGGATTGTTAAAAGGCGCGGAACCCGATGGCTTTTTTCACTTCCTTCAGTGTTGCCTGCGCGCTTTCGCGGGCTTTGCCGGCGCCGTCGCGGGTTACTTTGCGCAAATAGGCACTGTCGGCTTTTATTTCGATAATGCGTTCATGGATGGGGGCAATTTTTTGCCAGATGTCGGCGGCTAACTGCTTTTTCAAGTCGCCATAGCGGATGCTGCAGTCATTGTATTTTTCGCGGAAATGAGCCACCGTGTCAGGCGCGGATACCACTTCCAGCAGCGTGAAGATATTTTTTACGGGTTCCGGCATCGGGCTGTTGGGCGCAGTGGGGCCGCTGTCGGTCAGGGCTTGCATTACTTTCTTCGTAATCGTTTTTTGGTCGTCTGCAAAAAAGATGCCGTTGCCTTCGCTTTTACCCATTTTCCCGCTGCCGTCAAGACCGGGAATTTTCACAAGGTCGTCGCCGAAGTTGAACGCCGTGGGTTCGGGGAACACGTCCGCGCCGTAGAGATTGTTGAACCGCCGCGCAAACGTGCGCGTCATTTCCAGATGCTGCTCCTGGTCTTTTCCCACGGGCACCTTGGCCGCGCGATGGATCAAAATATCCGCTGCCATCAGCACGGGATACGTCAATAAGCCGGCATTCACATTGTCGGCATGTTTGCGCACTTTGTCTTTAAATGAGGTGGTGCGTTCCAGCTCGCCCTGGTATGCGATCATGTTTAACAATACATATAATTCCGAAACCTCGGGAACATCGCTTTGAACATAGAGCGTAGCCGCATCGGGATCAAGCCCGGCAGCAAGGTATTCCGCCAGTACGTTTTTCACGTTTTCGTGGAAGCCGGCTGCCTTCGGATGGGTCGTGAGCGAATGTAAATCGGCGATAAAGAAATAACAGCGGTGTGCATGCTGCATCTTTATAAAATTTTGCAGTGCGCCGAAGTAATTTCCCAAGTGCAGGTTTCCGGTAGGGCGTATGCCGCTTAAAACTATTTCCATAATATTGATGTGGTGATGTGATGATGTGCTAATGTGATGATGCAAGCGTTTCGGGCAACTCATAATTCAAATAATTTATTTTAGAAAGTCCAAAGATATTGATAAATTTGCAGAAATAAAAATAAATTCGTCATAAAATTTCAAGCCAAAAAACATTATGGAATCGGAAACTACACGACAGCAAAAAGTGGGACGGCAAATACAGAAAGATATTGCCGGCATTATCCGGGAGCAGGGCATGAGCGCCTACGAGGGCGCCATGGTATCGGTAACGTCGGTGCGCGTGAGTCCCGATTTGGCGCTGGCGCGCGTGCGGCTAAGCATCTTCCCGTCGACAAAGGCGGCGGCGGTGATGGAGATTGTCAACCGGAATACCCGCAGCATCCGCGGCGAGCTGGGCAAGCGTATTGCCCGGCAGATGCGCATTGTCCCGGAGCTGCTTTTTGCAGTGGACGATTCGCTGGACTACGGGGAAAAAATTGATGCGCTGTTAAAAAAATAACCTTGAACCTTGCCCCTTTCATAGCGTACCGGTATTTGTTTGCCAAGAAATCGCATAACGTGATTAACATTATCTCCCTGATCAGCGCCGCAGGCGTGGTGATCGGGACCATGGCGCTGGTGGTGGTGCTGTCGGTATACAACGGTTTTGAGGATCTGGTCAAATCGCTGTACAATACGTTCGATGCGGATTTGCGCATTGCGCCGGCCACAGGGAAGGTCTTCGTGCCGCAGTCGCCGGCATTTGATGCGGTGCGCCGTTTGCCGGGCGTGGCCTCTTTTGCCGAAATACTCGAAG
>JAIRYH010000003.1 GCA_031267855.1 Prevotellaceae bacterium | reverse complement strand
CCAACTCATAATTCCTAATTCCTAATTCCTAATTTTCTTGTCCTGCCTTTCAGGCAGCGGGGACGGGGCGGTGCACGCTCCCCGCAGGCTGCGCTGCGCTTACCTGCGGTTATGAAAATAACGCCCTTCGGGCGGCAGTGCATATTTTCTACTGCTGATTCGCATGAATTATGCGTTATGAGTTGCGGCAGGCGCGCAATAGCGTTAGCCACATTAATCACATTAATCACATCACCACATTAATCACATTAAAACACTTCGGCCATCATGCAGCGGACGCTGCCGCCGCCGTTGCATTCGATGACGGGAATGGCGGGCGAGAGGAGGAGGCCGTGCTTTTCCAGCGTAAAGAGCTGGGCGGGCGTCAGGGCGCGGCGGGCGGCGGCGGAGAGTATGATAAACCGTTTTCCGTGCCGGCTCTGCAGTTGCAGCATGTTCCCGGCAAAGCACGCCATTTGCGGGACGGTAATCGGAATGATTTCCTTTCCCGTTCTGCTTAGCGTGTCCGTCAGCAGGGCCTGTTCCCGCCTGTCGGCAATGCTTTCCAGGCAGGCCACGGCAAACGACGCTCCTGCGTACAGCATCACGTTGGTGTGGTAAACGGCTTGTCCCGCAGCGTCGGCTGCATGAAACGCCACCGGCGAGAAGTGCATCTGCCGGCAAAAGTCGTACAGCGCTTCTTCGCTCGTGCGGGGCGAAAGGCAGGCATAGGCAATCTGCCGGCGACGGTCAAGCGCCATGCTGCCCGTGCCTTCCAGGAAAAGCCCGCGCGCTTCGTAGTGCGTAAGGTCGATGATGCGGCGGAGGGCAAAGGTCTTTTTGACGGCGTCGAGGGCTTTGCGCTCCTGCCGCCGGTTTTCGGCGAACATGGGGTACAGGCAGGCGGTGTCGCCATGAAACGAAATCCAGTTATTCGGGAAAATGGAGTCGGGCGTATGCGGCTCCGGCGTGTCGTCGAGCACGGTTACGGTTATGTCGTGTGTCCGCAGCAGGCCGACAAATGCATCAAATTCTTCCAGCGCGCCGCGCTGCGCACCGTCTCCGCCATTGTGCTGAAAGGCGTTGTTGACCGCCGTTTCGGCATTGTAGCCGAACCGCACGGGGCGAATCATCAGCAGGCGGGATGTAATCATAAGCCGGCCGTTATTTTTTGGATATTGACCGACCTGTCCTGTATTTTCAACAATGCGGCTTCTATCTGCCGGCAAATTGCAGCTACCAATTCTTTGTCATACATAGAGACCATCCTTTTCAATGCGGTTCTTTAATAGTGTGTTCATGCCGTTGTGCAGCCGGACAATATCTACTTTGCAGCGGGTTATGTTTTCCACCTCTTCTTTGATGTGTGCCAAATAAAAGGGATTCGGCGTTGCCATGCGAACAAAGATATCCAAATCGCTATCGGGTGTTCGCTCGTTTCGCGCCGTAGAGCCGAAAATGCCCATTGCAAGGATGCCGTATTTATCAGCGGACTGTTCCCTGTAACGGCGCAGCAGTGTAATGTATTCTTCGCGGTTCATGCGTTTAAAAAGATTCAATGGATTTTTTGATAATGCCTGCCGCTTCGAGTATTTGCGCGTCGGTAATCACCAGCGGCGGGGCAAAGCGGATGATGTGCCGGTGGGTCGGTTTTGCCAGCAGTCCGTTTTCCGCCATTTTCAGGCACACGTCCCAGGCTTCCTTTCCGTTTGCCGGTTCGATGACGATCGCGTTCAGCAAGCCTTTTCCGCGTATGGAGCGAATCATCGGCGAGTGTATTTCCGCCAGTTTTCCGCGCAGTATTTTTCCCGCCCGCTCGGCGCGTTCCGCCAGTTTTTCGCTGCGCACTACTTCCAGCGCCGCCACCGCCACCCTGCAGGCCAGCGGAAATCCGCCGAAAGTGGAACCGTGTTCGCCCGGACGGAGGGTCAGCATGACTTCGTCGTCGGCCAGCACGGCAGATACGGGCAGCACCCCGCCCGACAGGGCTTTCCCCAGTATCAGCACGTCGGGACGCACGTTTTCATGGTCGCAGCACAGGAGGCGGCCCGTGCGTGCAATGCCGGTTTGCACTTCGTCGGCGATAAAAAGCACGCGGTGCCGTTTACACAGGTCGGCACACGTTTTCAGGTAGCCGTCGCCGGGTACAAAAACGCCGGCTTCGCCCTGCACCGGCTCCACGAGGAAGGCGGCTATGCGGTCGCCCTGTTCGTCCAGCACGCGTTCCAGCGCCGCCGCATCGTTGTAGGGAATTTTGATAAACCCGGGTGTGAACGGGCCGAAGCGGGCATAGGCGTCGGGGTCGCTCGACATGGACACAATGCTGATGGTGCGCCCGTGAAAGTTGCCTTCGCAGACCACTATCACCGCTTCGTTTTCGGGGATGCGCTTTTCTGCATATCCCCAGCGGCGCGCCAGCTTCAGGGCGGTTTCCACGGCTTCGGCGCCGGTGTTCATGGGCAATACCCGCCGGTAACCGAAATACGCTGTTACGTATTTTTCATACACGCCCAGACAGTCGTTGAAAAAAGCGCGCGAAGTCAGGCACAGCTTTTGCGCCTGTTCCACGAGCGCCTGCACAATGGCCGGATGACAGTGTCCCTGGTTCACCGCCGAGTAGGCAGAGAGGAAATCAAAATACCGTTTCCCTGCCACATCCCACACGTAAACCCCCTCGCCGCGTTCCAGCACCACCGGCAGCGGGTGGTAGTTGTGCGCGCCGAAACGGTCTTCCAGTTCCATGTAAAAACCGCCCGGACGAAGTCCCCCGTTCTCCGGAAGGGAAGCGTTGCCGCCTGTTTTAGCATCTTCCATTTTATTGTCTCCCTTTTTAATTGATTGCGTTTATTTCCAGATAAATTTTTTCCATTTCGTCATAAAACGCTTTTCCGAAGCGGTGGATAAGCGGTTCGCGCAGGAAACGGAACACCGGCAGGTTTTCGTTCTTCCCTTTCGCGCGTGCGGCGTCACACAAGTGCAGGCGGTCATAGTTTAACCCGATAACATCCTTGAACTGTTTCAGGCGCACAGGGTACAGCCAGCACGAAATCGGTTTGCGGAACGTGGTTTTTCCCTCGCGGAAGGCGCGTTCGATGGCGCAGTAGCAAACATTTTCCCGGTCAAAACACGAATAGGCGCATTCCCGGTTTGCAATGAGCGGCGTACCCAGCTCGTTGTCGCGATCAACGACCGCCACGCCCTGCGCTTCAACGGCGGCAATGCCTTCGGGCTTCATGCAGGCGACGAAATTCGGATATTCCCTTTTCAAAGTTTCCGCTTCGTCCGGTTCGAGCGGCGCACCGCTGTCGCCATACACGCAGCAAATGCCGGCACACTGTGCCGTGTCGCACGAAAAGTGTTCCCGCCACACATCGGAGCTGATCAATTTATCGTCTATCTGTACCACGGGCGTCATGTTTTTTTTGCTTTTTCAAACCGGCAAAACAAAAGTACGCAAAAAAGCGAGTTTCTGCAAATGGGGGTTAAGAAGTTGAAAGTTGAAAGTGAAAAACTAAGAACTAAGAGTT
>JAIRYH010000132.1 GCA_031267855.1 Prevotellaceae bacterium | reverse complement strand
CTGAATCCCGCCGCGCCCGTTGAAGACCGTGTGGCGGACGCTTTGCAGCGCATGACGCTCGAAGAAAAAGTAGCCCTCCTGCATGCCCAGTCGAAATTCAGCGCGCCCGGCGTGCCGCGCCTGGGCATTCCCGAAATCTGGATGAGCGACGGCCCGCACGGCATCCGCGCCGAAGTGCTGTGGGACGAATGGTTCGGCGCCAACTGGACGAACGACTCGTGCATTGCCTTTCCCGCCCTGACGGCGCTGGCGGCTTCGTGGAATCCCGGCATGGCGGCGCTGTACGGCAAAAATATCGGCGAAGAAGCGCGCTACCGCAACAAAAATGTCCTGCTGGGACCCGGCGTAAACATTTACCGCACGCCGCTCAACGGGCGCAACTTCGAGTACATGGGCGAAGACCCGTACCTGGCGGCGCAAATGGTTGTGCCCTATGTGCGGGAAGTGCAGAAAAACGGCGTGGCGGCATGCGTAAAGCACTTTGCGCTGAACAACCAGGAAACCGGCCGCGACCACGTAAACGTGCACGTGAGCGACCGCGCGCTGCACGAAATCTACCTGCCCGCCTTCAAGGCTGCCGTGCAGCAGGGCGGCGCATGGGCCATCATGGGCGCCTACAACCGGTACAAAGACCAGCACTGCTGCCACAACCGGTATCTGCTTGACGATATCCTGAAGCGCGACTGGGGCTTCGACGGCGTGGTGGTATCCGACTGGGGCGGCGTGCACAGCACCGAAGAAGCCATTGCCCACGGGCTCGACATGGAGTTCGGCACGTGGACCAACGGGCTGGACTGGGGCAAAAGCGACGCCTACAGCCGGTACTACCTCGCGCACCCCTACCTGCAGCTCCTGAAAGCCGGGCAGGCAGACGAGGAAACGCTGAACGAAAAGGTGCGCCGCGTCCTCCGGCTGGTGTTCCGCACCGGCATGGCGCCCGACCGCCCGTACGGCTCCTTCGGCACGCCGGAACATGCCGCCGCCGGGCGCAGGATTGCGGAAGAAAGCATCGTGCTGCTGCAAAACAATCGGAACGTCCTGCCGGTCGACCTGTCGACGGCGCCGCGCATCCTGGTGGTGGGCGAGAATGCCGTAAAGCGCATGACGGTCGGCGGCGGCTCGTCGTCGCTCAAGGCGAAGTACGAGGTGTCGCCGCTTGCCGGCATCCTTGCGCGCGCAGGCAGTGCCGCGCAGGTAACGTACGTGCAGGGCTATGAATCGCCGGCGAAACCCGAGCAGGATGTAAAGGACGCGGAAGCCCCGCAGGAAAAAGCCATTGACGCCGGAGCCCTCCGCGCCGAAGCCGTGAATGCCGCAAAAAGCGCCGACATGGTGCTGTTCATCGGCGGCCTGACCAAAAACAGCGGACAGGATTGCGAAGGCGACGACCGCGCATCCCTCAGCCTGCCCTACGAGCAGGATGCGCTCATTGCCGCGCTGGCAAAAGCCAACCCGAATACGGCAGTGGTCATCATCAGCGGAAACGCCGTGGCCATGCCCTGGGCGGCGCAGGTTCCCGCCATTGTGGAAGCATGGTATGGCGGCACCGAAGCCGGCAATGCCATCGCGTCCGTCCTTTTCGGCGACGTGAACCCGTCGGGGAAACTGCCGTTTACCTTCCCCGTCCGCCTGCAGGACAACAGCGCGCACGCGGCCGGCGAATATCCGGGCGATGGCAAAAACGTGACCTACCGCGACGATATTTTTGTGGGCTACCGCTGGCTGGACAGGGAAAAAATCAAACCGCTCTTCGCCTTCGGGCACGGATTGAGCTACACGACGTTTCAGTACGGCAAAGCTTCGTCCGACAAAAGCAGAATCACCGCTGCCGACACGATAACGGTTACGCTGGCGGTGAAAAACACCGGCACGCGCGACGGCGCCGAAACGGTACAGCTCTACATCAGCGACAGGAAATCGTCCCTGCCGCGCCCCGTCAAGGAGCTGAAAGGCTTCCGGAAAGTGTACCTGAAAGCCGGCGAAACACAAACCGTATCGTTCACCATCGACAAGGCCGCGCTGAGTTTCTATGACGACGCCAAAGGCGCATGGGTAACCGAACCGGGCGAATTTGAGGCGCTCATAGGCGCCTCGTCTACCGACATAAGGGGAAAGGTGGCCTTTACGGTACGGTAGCCCCCCTGCGGCTGCATCCGCTTATTTGAATGTATCCCGCTGTACCGGCGCATTACCATATCCACGCATTTATTCGTACCTTTGCACAAATTTTTGCGTGTATGGCAAACAATGACTGGAAAAACCGTTTGGGAACGGTCTATTCTACCGATCCTCGCTTTATCTACGAACAGGAACCGTGCCGGACGCCGGAAACCTTGCCGGCGGCGCAGCAGAAACTGGTGGTAACCATCGACCGGCGGCACCGGGCGGGCAAACAGGTTACGCTGGTGAGCGGCTTTGCGGGCAGCGACAACGATTTGCAGGCACTTGCCAAAACACTGAAAGCCCGGTGCGGCACGGGCGGTACGGCAAAAGACGGCGAAATAGTGGTGCAGGGCGACTTTCGCGACCGCCTGGTAGCATTGCTGAATGCCGCAGGATACAAGGCAAAGAGAGGCAACTGACCGCCTTCCGGAAAGCCGGAAAGTAACACATATTCGAAATGGAATACAGCATGATCACAGACCCTGCAACACTGACAGGCGATTCGCCGGCAACGGAGGAGGCTGCCGTTTTCCCGGAAGATTCATCGGCCATCGGGAACACGGCGCCGGAAGCGGTCTACGGCAGCTGCTCGGTGCTGGAAGCGCCGGCAAAGAAAACGGCTGAACCGGTATTTAAAGACACTCCTCCCGGCTTGTTTGAAGGCTTTCTGTCGTTAGGCGTTATTTTTTTATTCCTGCTGCTGTTCTGTTATGTGCGCAGGTTTTTTTCGACGCTGATGAGCAGCCTGTTTAATTTCCATACCGCCGAAAAACAGTTCGCCGAAAACTCATTATCCGTTATCATGACAAGCCGCGCCCTGCTGGTGTTTTCATTTATTTCCATCGGTTTTTTTGCATGGCTGATTTTGCTCCGCGCCGGGGTTATTGCGGCGGACAATGGTTTGCAATGGAAATATTTCGGGATTCTCATCGTGGCGCTGGCGGCGTTTTTCATGCTGAAAGCCGCGTTGCTGCGCCTTGTGGAATTCATCAGCAAAAACGCGCCGCTCATGCAGCTGATTATTTTCTTCAGCCGTTTGCACTGCATTGCCTGCGGGTTTTTACTGTTTCCGATAGCGCTGCTTATCGTAACCGCCGGCACGGAAACATTCTTCCATGGCTTGTCGGTAGCCGGTTTCGGCGTGGTGCTTTTCTTTATAATGCTTTACATTTTGCGCATTATCCGGATTTTTTTCATGGCGCATATTTCCACTTTCTTTTTGATTTTGTACCTTTGCACATTCGAAGTAGCCCCGTTTTTACTGCTATATTCTTTTATAATATCAGATCAGATTTAATTTTTGAGAAGCATGAACGTAACGAATATCCTGATTGCACAGCCGGAACCGGTGGGGACAACCCCCTATGCGGAATTGATAGAGAAACACAAACTGATTATTGATTTCGTCCCGTTTACACGAATTGAAGGCCTTTCTGCAAAAGAATTCCGCGCACAGCGCATCGACATCCTGGAACATACGGCGGTGGTGTTTACCGCCCGCACGGCGGTAGACATGTTTTTTGCACTTTGCGAAGAATTGCGGATTTCCGTTCCCCAGACGCAGGCGCTGAAATATTTTTGCATCACGGAATCGATCGCCAATTACCTGCAAAAATATATCATCTACCGCAAGCGCAAAGTATTTTTCGGCAACGGCACCATCCATTCCCTCATTGACGTGATTGCTACCAAACACCGGCACGAACTGTTCCTGCTGGCGCTGGCCGATAACTACAAGCCCGAAATTCCGAAAGCTTTTGACAAAGCGCGGCTGAAAAATACCAAATCGGTTTTTTACCGCACGGTAACGAACACCGAACTGAAGAACATCGAACTTCGGCGCTATGACATGCTTGTGTTCTACAGCCCGCACGAAGTGAAATCGCTGCTCGAAAATTTCCCGAACTTCAAGCAGGGGAAAACGCTGATGGCGTCATTTGGCGCGGCGGCGGCAAAGGCGCTAAAGGAAAACAATTTCAAGGTGTCCGTCGAAGCGCCTACGCCGCAGGCGCCGTCTATCGCAAAAGCGCTGGATTTATTTCTGAGCTGAAAAACACGATGACGATAAACGTGTCTGCCAACCCGAAACCCGCATCACTGCCGAAAAACGAACGCCTGTGCTCGCGAAAACAGATAGCGGCGCTGATGGAACACAGAACCGTGCTGTTCCGCTTTCCGTTCAAGGTTTTTTTCTCCTTTGTTCCGCCGGCAGCCGGCACGCCCTGCTGCCAAATGGCGCTGAACGTACCCAAACGGAACTTTAAAAAAGCCGTTACGCGCAACCTCCTAAAACGGAGAATCCGCGAGGCTTTCCGGAAAAATAAAACAGAACTGTACAGCACGCTTTCCGGACGGAACCAGGCGCTGGCGGTTTTCTTTCACTATGTATCACCGGAAATTTTACCGTATGCCAACATCGAATCGAACCTCTGCCACGCCCTCGCCGCACTGGCGGACAAGGCTGTTGAAAGGACTGGCGCTCCCGCTGATACTGGCGGTTAAACTGTACCGGTGCTGCCTTTCGCCGCTGAAGCCGCCCTCCTGCCGCTTCACGCCGACCTGTTCGCAATACGCTATCGAGGCGTTAAAAAAGCACGGCGCATTCAGGGGCGGCCTGCTGGCCGTCCGGCGCATCCTCCGCTGCCATCCCTGGGGCGGCAGCGGCTACGACCCGGTACCGTAGAAATCAGCAGGGGCGGGTTTGAAACACTTATGGTTTGAAACCCGCCCCTACATTCATCATTCAACCTTCAAAATTGGATTAATGTGGCCGGCGTCAGCCAACTTTCAACTCTCAACTTTCAACTCTCAACTGAATGCGGCGGAGTAATCCCGGAGCAGGCTTCCCAGGTAGTTCGAACTCAGCCCGCCTTTCATCCCGTTGACGGCATTTACCGAAATCCGGACGCCTGCCGCGTTTCCCGTAACTAAATTCTTTTCAAAACCGGGCGGTATCTCCAGAATAACATCCGCTTC
>JAIRYH010000027.1 GCA_031267855.1 Prevotellaceae bacterium | reverse complement strand
TTTTTCATGTATCCAAAACGCTGCAAAGGTATATAAAAATTTAAAATTATGAAAAAGACCCTGTTTTGGCTACGCATCCGATTGTTTCTGCTGTATGCCGCGGCGCATGAATACGCCGCGCTCTACCTGCAACTGCTGTGGAGCGCCCTGGAAACAATCCTTAAATCCCTGCCGTTTTAAATCCCCCGTCCGGATGACCCCGGTGGTGCAAGATATTCAAAAAACAGCGGCGTTGTCTTCAAGGACAATGGCGTTGTCATCAAAGACAACGGCATTGTCTCGAAAGACAACGCCATTGCAGTCGACTGTAATCGAAATGGAGATGTCCCCAACCGAATTGCGGGAATCCTCCTGTATATTTCACCCCTCCCAAATCCTTTTTTAAATTTAAATTGATCCCGGGAAAAAGGCGCTAAAAAATATTTGCGGAAAGCAAATATTTTATCTACCTTTGCAACCCCAAATAAAAAACGCAACCGCTTACGTCGGATATGGATACCGGTAATGTTGCATAAAAATTTGAAATTATGGATTTAATTAAGATTGCGGAACAGGCGTTCGCTACGGAAGCGAAGAGTTTTCCGGTATTTAAAGCCGGCGATACGATTACGGTCACCTATCGCATCAAGGAAGAAAATAAGGAACGGCTGCAGAAATTTCGCGGCGTATGTATTCAGCGTAAGGGAGCGGGCGTAACGCAAACGTTTACGGTTCGCAAAATTTCCAACGGCGTGGGCGTGGAACGCATCTTCCCGCTGAAGTCGCCTTTCATAGAAGACATAGGGCTGAACAAATCAGGCAAAGTGCGTCGCGCACGCATTTTCTACCTGCGTAACCTCACCGGAAAGAAAGCGCGCATCAAAGAAAAGAAAATGGTGCTGGTTGCAGAAGACAATACGGCGCAAGGCCAATAAATACGCTGGCCCCATAGCTCAACTGAATAGAGTATTTGACTACGGATCAAAAGGCTGCAGGTTTGAATCCTGCTGGGGTCACCAACAAAAAACCGCTGTTTTCAGCGGTTTTTTTATGCCGTCATACATTGCGGCAGGCGCACGGTGGTGTCCGGCCTGTTCATCATTAAACAATACTTGCTGCTGCTGTTTTTTAATTGGCGCTTTTGCGGAAGGGCAGCTTCACGACTTCCGCTTTCAGTAAGCGCTCGCGCACGCTGACAAAAATTTCCGAACCGGCTGATGCCATGGCGGGCGGCACGTATCCCAGTCCGATTCCGGTTTTCAGCATGGGCGACATGGTGCCCGAAGTAACGGTTCCGGCAACCGTTCCCGCTGCATCGCACAAGGCATACCCGTGGCGCGGGATCCCTTTATCGACCATTTTAAAGCCAACTAACTTGCGTGTAACGCCCTCTTTTTTCTGCCTGTCCAGCAAAGTCCGGTCGAGGAAATCGCCCTTTGCTTCGCTGAACTTGGTGATCCATCCCAGGCCGGCTTCAATGGGCGACGTAGTATCGTCGATGTCGTTCCCGTAAAGACAGAAGCCCATTTCCAGGCGCAACGTGTCGCGTGCGCCCAGTCCGGCGGGCTGGATGCCGAATTCCCGCCCGGCCTCAAATACCGCATCCCACAGGCGCGCGCCGTCTTCATTGGCTGCATAAATTTCGCAGCCGCCGGCGCCGGTATATCCGGTAATGGACAGGATAACGTTGGGAATGCCGGCTACCGTCAGCTTTTGAAAAGTATAGTATCCCATATCCGAAACCGGCCGGTCGCAGATTTTCTGAATGGTTTCCAATGCCCGTGGACCCTGCACCGCCAGCTGGCACATTTCGCCGGAAGCATTGTAAAGTTCTTTCCCCGGCACAAGGCCAAAACGCGCCGCATGCGAACACAGGAAACGCCAGTCTTTTTCAATGTTGGCGGCATTCACGACCAGCAGATAGGCCTGTGCGTCGACACAGTATACCAGCAGATCGTCCACCATGCCGCCCCTGCCGTTAAGGAAAGCCGTGTACTGCACTTTGCCGGGCGTCAGCACCGCGGCGTCATTCGACGTAACATACTGTATCAATGCCAGGGCATGCGCGCCTTTTACCCAGATTTCGCCCATGTGACTCACGTCGAATACGCCGGCTTTGTGGCACACGGCAAGGTGCTCATCGTTGATGCCGGAATATTCTACCGGCATGTTGTAGCCTGCAAACGAAAGCATCTTTGCGCCCAGCCCGATGTGATTCTCCGTAAAAACCGTTGTCTTCATATTCTTTTCCTTATTTTGATTTGCGCAGATAAATGCCGAAACGCTTTAACTCTTCCTTCAGAAAGCCCTGCTGATCACTCCGGCTTACCTTGTGCCGCTTGAAGTAGATGAGTTCATGCGTATCGCCGGCGATGAGCATGTTATAGCAAAAAGTGCCCTTCGGACTGCCCACGCGCGGATACAGCGTCAGCCCGACGATCCGGTTCTTGGCCCCGGTAAGCACGGCCTGCGCCACATCCTCATCTTCCACCATGCCCAGGCGATTGTTGAACACGAGACGCATGTCCTCTTCCGTGACGGGATATGTCACATCCTCTTTCACCAGCATCAGATGACGCCCGGTGAGGCGTTCGATATTTTTATTATAAATATCGCCCAGCTCCTGTTTTGCCAGCTTGGGATTTTGCTGGAGGCTCACGACATGGCGCTGCATGATATCGACAAACGTCTCCATAAACAGCAGCGGCTTGTCGACCGGCTGCCCGTCGCACGACACCGGCAGCAGGAAAAATTCGGACAGCTTCTCCAGCGACACCCCGCCCCCCATCAGCAGGTTCAGGAACGTATACACATACAGCTTCTCCTCTTCCTTCTTCTGGAAACTGCCGCCCGTCAGGAGGAGGAATGTCCGGTTCGCATCGCCGATGTTTGCGTCGAACTCCGCCCGGTCGATAAACCTCACGGGCGTAACCGTCCACCGGTTTTCCATCGCTTCCTTTAACGCCGCCTCGAGGAGCATGTCCCCGCCCGTCAGCACCACGTTGACGGTGGTACGCGAAAAGCGTTCGATCTGCTCGACCGTCGGCGCGATGCGTTCCTGCGCCGGTAAATGAACGGCCACCGGCCACCACAATAACAATAAAAGCTTTTTCATACAATGATTTTCTAAAAATTTCCCGCAAAGTTACGCAAAATAAATGACAGCTTTCCCGATTTGCCGGCGCCACCGCTTCAATGAATAAGAATGAGCCATGCGCAAGCCCGGCTCCGAAGGAGCGTAACATGGATAACCCCGTCCGCCGCGCGGAACGGAAGCCTGTTTAAATGTAGGGGCGGGTTTCAAACCATAAGTATTCGAAACCTTGTAAAGTTATTGAGAAGTAGTAATTTCGCGTTCATTATGACAACAAAAGAGATAATAGACTTCTTCGGGAAATAGATGAGTTATTCATAAAGATTGTATCTTTGCATCATGTTTTACAATGATATAAAGAAATTAA